>NZ_JADYVV010000021.1:0-120933 GCF_020194035.1 Bradyrhizobium sp. BRP56 | reverse complement strand
CAGCCGTCGGACACAACTTCCGCCGCATCCTCGCCTGGCTGAGATATCTCTTGTGCCTGTTCCTGGCCCAGCTATGGCGCACGCTCGCCCGGCCAGCCTCGATCAATCCGGCTTCTTAACGGACGACTAAGTACTTCTCACGTAAAAATTGTCATGATGACCACGAATATCACTATCCCGCGAGCTGCCTATGAGGCGAAATTGGAGGAGACTTCGGTCGTCACCTTCGGCTGCCATGGGAACGTCTTGCTCATCCATGAAGCGGATTTGTTCGCCGGGACCTAGGTCTGCCCAGAATCCGTCGGTAGCTATCAGCAACTCGCCTTCGCCTTTGGGCATGATGGCTTCGGGAAGCATAAATTCCCTGGCGCGAAAACTACGCGTCAGGAGATGACGCGCGGCAAGGCCGGCTATCGACGTGATGGACGTTCGCCGGTTACGCTGGCAAGCGTATGTGGCCGGCTCATCCACTCAATGCCCCTTTTCGTCGTTACGCCGTCCCAGCAAACAGTCGCCGGCGTACAGAGCAAGCGTCGCGTTGGGCCGATATTCACGATCATAAGCTGGCAGAAGCTCGAGGGTATGATTTGGCCACGATCTCATGAATCTGTCGCAAGCGCGCAGTAAGCGTTTTCCGTCGTCAACTTCCCATCGGCGGCGACATACCAATCTATCAGCTCCTGCGTAATCTGCTGGGCGAACTCTCCGCTATTGGGACCGCTTGTTGAACTATCCAGAACGACGCATAAAGCCTCCTCGGCACGTATGCCGACCCCTCCGCAATCTCGATTGTACTTGGTCCTGGTACCGGCTTGGCTGAGCCAACTGACGTCGATTCATATCTCAGTCACCAGCCCCTTGGCTTTATGCTTACGAAGCGCTCACGGACGATGTCGATACGCCCTTCCGGGCCGCGGATGTTGCCGGCGAGAAAATGATCAAAGTCGGGATTCTCGAGTAGCGGCGCGAATTGCTCGGCAATGAACTGCCGTATGTCGGCGTCGGCTTGCTGGATTTCCGTCACGACCTCCTTCCGGCCATCGATGACGAGAAGGATGTCCTCCAGGTCGCGACTCATGAGCAAATCACTCTGACCGCGCCCGAGATAGGCTTCCAGCTTAGTGGCTACAAACAATTCCGGGCTGAGACGCTTGATATTCAGCTCATCGGTAAGGGGCACCGTAACCGCCGTCTCTATCCCTTTCGCATACCAGCGGTTGCTGAATCCGAGAATATCCTCATCGTCAGGCATGAAATCTACTTTGAGATCCCCAAGCCGCATCCGGCAGATGACCGTATCGTTCTGCGACTCCGCAAATCCCTTCTGCCGCAACTCGGCCTGCAATTTCGCCCATTCTGCAAACCCTACGAGGTCGACGATGAGGATCGTCCGTCGCTCTGACACCCTCAAGGGTGATGTCGTCGGTGATAAAGAGAGCAGTCGTGCATCCCCCCACAAACACCAACCGTTCGCGAAGCTCGCTGCCCAGCGCCGTAGCGACCGTTTGTAGCATTTGAAGCAATTGACCTTTGACGGTGGTCATTTTTTTAAAAGCCTTTCGGAAAGACGCTCCCCGGCCAAGCCTGCCTCTCTCTGATTGCCGAGCCGGATCGCATCGATGAGCGACAGATATTCGTACAGCCGATCATCTTTCTGAACAGCTTCCGGCACGCTCCTAAACAGCGGCGTAACCGATTGCCCGATGTTGTGTCCATCCGCGAACGGCCATACGTAGATGTATTCTCCTCCACTGACCAAGAGGCTTTTAAGCATAGGTGCTGCAAAGGCCGTCGGTATGCCGCGCGTCATGGCGCCGGGCTTTGCCGGAAAAACGAATTTCATGCCATGGATGATAAAATACTCAGATTGCGGCGATTGGGATTTGCCCGCCCCGTATTCCGGTCCTTGATGGCAAGCCCCGATGAGAGACTTCGTTTGATTGAGGCGTTTATCTCCGTCTTGCTGATTCCCAGAAGCGCTTCCAAGTTGCGAACTGAATACGGGTCGTCGCCCTGAAAGCGCGGCTGAGGCTGTCCCGGCGTGGACTGCCTTTCCTCTTCCTGAAGGCTGACGAGTTTCAAGAGAACGACCAAATCCTGACTTTTCATCCCGTCCACCCAGCTGTCCTTTGTCCTGGGACTGAGGACAGCAACGCATACATCAAGTGGGTCAGCTCGCGAACCGGGATCGTCCGGATGCCTGGACCGCCTGCCCGGGCCTTCCACGGGGCGACATAGCCTGCGATGACGGCGCTCCGGGCCGGTGCGGTCCGCCCCTGTTGAACCAGCGCATATCCGCCCGCAAGCGCAGAAAGCCCGCCCACAGCGAAGGTTCGACGATCAACTGCCACGGACTGCGACCCTTCCTCTGTCAAATTGTACCCTGCTCCAAACGACAAGGTGGTCTGCGCCACGGATGAACAGTCCTGCTTGCGCGCACTTATCGGCGCAGAATGATCAGCCTGGATGTCATCTCGCCAGATGGCCGATTGATCCGTCGATCCCGAGCGCGCTCCAGGTTGATTGCACCACAAGGCCTGCTGCAGCCCGGTCCGAAGCTGATTGAACCGGAGCCCGCGCGCAATTCCGGAGTTGGCAAGAATTCCGATACACGCGAGCTGTTCGAGGGGGAGAGCATAGCATGGCTGCAAGGTCTGGAAACGTGCCCTGATCTTCGCTTCACATAGCTGGCCTGCGCCGTGACATTGCGGGCAGCCGATCGCTCGAACAGCGTCCTCTTGGGCGGCCCCCTCTCGCTCAATCGGTCGGGACCCGGCATCGGCATATCCTGGCTTTGCGTGCAATGGACGGGTGGTTGGAAGGCAACAGCTATCGCAAGATCGCGCAAGGCCTGTTTGGTCTTTCTCGCATTCCCGATCGAGGCTGGAAAACGCACGATCTGCGCAGCCGGACCATTCGCCTTGTCCAGACGGGATTGCATCTCATGCGGGGCGGCTATCGTGACTTGCTCCGTCGAAAGCGCCGGGACAGGGACGACACCTGCTGAGCACGCTGACAGGCTGGCTGCTCTGCGCGGCACCGACGGCGTGGTCGGCCTTCGACCAGCATCTGCAGCGTGATCATCTGGCGGGCGGTTCTCGCCGCCGATTTGACACGGTATCGTGGTTGCTGCTGGAAGGCCGTCTCCCCTCTTTCAGGCTAAGCGGGTGTCGCAGGGCGTCAAGGATGCTGACCATAGCTTTAAGAACGGGAGGCGAAGCCGGAATGAGACATCAACGCCAGCCAGAACCGGTGCGCGGTCTGCAAGCGGAGATCGAAGTCGCGGTCGAGCGGCAAGTCAACGGCAACCATTGATCGGCTCGCGGGAAGTTCTTTCAGCCCATAGCCGATGCCTCGCGCCTCCGAGGGGCACGATAGCATGCCATCCATCCGGCGCCTCACGAAGCTCGCAGCCGGCCGGGTCGGCAAAATCGAGTTCGTACGGCCTGGACGCAGTCGGGCAGATCGCCGTGCGGATGGTCAGCACGGTCGACAATGCCTCGGGCGACCAGAAAACAGCTTGTTGGTCGAACGCCTGTTCCGGATCAGCTGCGAAACGTCAGCCCCCACTTCCGTCGGAAGTGATCCGTCGCGCTGGATTGTTTGCTCCCGAGGGCCTTGAAGTCTGCTTGATACTCACGATCGCGGCGTAGCCACTCCCAGGCTATGTCTTCCGCCCCGGCCTTTTTGATATCGTGATATGCGCGCTCTGATCTCCAGTCCGCACCTGACATTTGCACTATTTCCCCGCATCTTGTGAATGCACGCGCAAGGAAACTGCAGGCCTGTGACGATTTATGGTTGCAGCCGTACAATCATTCAACGTTCCACGCACTTTTTGCGATGGAATGATCAACTTTTGCGATCTGAAGGCTCCGGCTTCCGCTTCAGATACCGTCACACCTCACTTTTGTTGCAGGCCGGCGCGGGAAGGCAGGACGGGTCCGGCGCACCATCCCCGGCCTGACACACCGAAAGGACCATGTGCAGCTTCCGCGCTTCCTGGCAGTGGGCGGGCAATCGGCGCTCGACGCAACCGGCTTCTTCGAATTCTATTACGATTGTGGGTCACTACGTCGTCCGTGCAGCGCAGAGTGACCCAGCTTGCGTTAACTCTTGTCGGTCTGCGCGAGCTCAGAGTTGATCCATTCCACGAAGGCTCGCAGGGCGCGGCGCTGACGGCCCGCGCGAGGGAAGACCAGATGATGGCCAACATAGCGGATGTCGGTGGAGCGACCGACCAGTGGCGCCACCAGTCTGCGAGATGCTACTTCGCGCTCGGCTAAAAGGGTCGATTCCAAGGTCACGCCTACCCCTCCGCACGCCATTGCAATTGCGAGGAAGCTGCGATCGAAGCGCATGCCATGTATGGCGGGCGCTTCCAGTCCGTTCGCCGCGAACCATTGATGCCACTGCACGCGCTTCACGTCCGAACGGATCAGCACCTGATTCAGCAGGTCTTTCGGTTTGCGGATCTTCCTTGCAAGCCCGGGGGCGCAAAGCGGAGTGACCGTCTCTTCACGTAGCGGAACGACCTCCAATCCATCGCCGCGCGGCTGGCCGTAGACGATGTCGAGATCGAAGTCGTCATTCGTAAAGCGGGCATATTCCGTATTGGCCGCGAGGCGTACCTCCAATTGCGGCTCGGCAGCAAGAAACTTCGTCAGCCGCGGTGCAAGCCATTGGGCAGCAAAGCTGGGAGCACAATGTACCCTGAGCAGTTGTGGACCGCGACCCGCGACCTCTTCGATGCCGCGCCGCAAGTTGTCGAAAGCGGCACCGGCGTGACGCATCAGATTCTCGCCGGCGGGCGTTAACCGAACCGAGCGCGCACTCCGCTCGAATAGAGTGGTGCTCAATATGCCTTCCAGCTTGCGGATCGCATGGCTGACCGCGCTGGGGGTCAAATGCAGTTCGTTCGCCGCGTCGCTGAACGATCCTGTGCGCGCAGCCGCTTCGAAGGCACGAATGGCCGAGATTGGGATGCTCGACAGCAGCATGCCCATGAGTGAACCAGATTCACATACCCAAGACAACTGCGCGTTTGTTCCGAAAATGCTTCGCGCGTACCAGATGCGGTCAAGAAGGCCGGCCGCTGAAGCGGCGTCCGGTACATCAAATAGGGAGGACGAAAATGCTGCTTCGCGGCAAGACGGCAATCATCACCGGTGCAGCTTCGCCTCGCGGCATTGGCCTCGCGACAGCAAGACGGTTCGCGGAAGAGGGAGCTCGCGTGGCCATCCTCGATATCGATGGGCCCGCCGCGCAGGCTGCCGCGCAGGGTCTCGGTGACGCCCATATCGGAGCGGCGTGCAACGTCGCCGATCAAGCCTCTTGTTTGAAGGCGGTCGAGATCGTCACCGGCGCGTTCGGTCAGATCGACATCTTGATCAACAACGCCGGCATTACCCAGCCGGTGAAGTTCCTCGACATCACGCCGGGCGACTGGGACCGGATCCTGGACGTCAACCTCAAGGGCATACTGTTGCCGTCTCAGGCGGTGATCCCGCATATGCAAAAGCGCAAAGCCGGATCGATCGCATGCATGTCGTCGGTCTCTGCGCAGCGCGGCGGCGGCATCTTCGGCGGCCCGCACTACTCAGCGGCGAAGGCCGGCGTACTCGGGCTCGCGAAGGCCATGGCGCGCGAGTTCGGCGCTGACGGAATCCGCGTCAACTGCGTCACGCCGGGCCTAATCGGCACCGACATCACGTCCGGAAAGCTCACCGATGAAATGCGCGCAAAGATCCTCGAAACTATCCCGCTCGGTCGGGTGGGAGAGGCAAAAGATGTCGCCGGAATCTACACATTCCTCGCCTCTGACCTGTCCGCCTATGTCACTGGCGCCGTGATCGATGTCAACGGCGGGATGCTCATCCACTAGCTCAGCGAAGGAGAGAAAAATGGATAGCGCGAAAACGCTCGCCAACGCACCAACCCTGGTGCAGCGCGCCCGCAACATTCGCCGCAATGCGTTGCGGATGGGCGAGGTTCAAGGTCAGGGATATATTGCGCAAGCGCTCGACATCGCGGACGTCTTGGCTGTCGCCTATTTTCACGCGATGCGCGTCCGTCCGGAGGACCCGACGTGGGAAGAACGCGATCGTTTCCTTCTCTCGAACGGTCACTATGCGATCGCGCTCTACGCCGCGCTGATAGAAGCGGGCATCGTTCCCGAGGCTGAGCTTCAGACCTATGGGTTTGACGAAAGCCGTCTTCCGATGTCAGGCATGGCCTCCTATACGCCCGGCATGGAAATGTCCGGAGGTTCTCTCGGTTTGGGGCTGGCCATCGCCGTCGGCATGTGCCTCGCTCTGAGGCGCAAGGGCTCTGATAGCCGCGTCTACACGTTGTTCTCCGACGGTGAGCTTGACGAGGGCTCGAGTTGGGAGGCCATGATGTCGGCGACGCATCACGAGCTCGACAATCTGATTGCGATCATCGACGTCAACAATCAGCAGGCCGACGGCCCCTCGAAGCAGATGATGGGGTTTGAGCCGTTGGTCGACAAGCTCGAAGCATTCGGCTGGTTCGTTCGTCGAGTTGATGGGAACGATCTTGATGCAGTCGTGGCGGCCTTCGACGAGGCGCGCGCTCATAGCGGCCCGCAACCGCGCGTGATCGTAGCCGACACGCTGATGGGTAAGGGAGTTCCCTTCCTGGAGCAGCGCGAAAAAAATCATTTTATCCGGGTCGAGCCGCATGAATGGCAGCTCGCGTTGGCGGAACTCGATGCGGGAGACAAGTCATGAAGTCAGCAACCCCAGCCACGCCCGGGAAACCGCGGCTCACCACCTCGGCAATGATCGCATCGATCGCGTCCGAGGGACAAAGGACGAAGCCGGCGCCGTTCGGTCACGCGCTCGTCGAACTGGCCCGCAACCGGCCTGAGGTCGTCGGGCTGACGGCCGATCTCGGCAAGTACACAGACCTGCACATCTTCGCGAAGCAGTTTCCGGATCGCTACTACCAGATGGGTATGGCGGAGCAACTGCTGTTCGGCGCAGCCTCGGGCCTGGCGGCCGAAGGTTTCATGCCGTTCGCGACCACCTATGCGGTGTTCGCGTCACGACGTGCATACGACTTCATCCACCAGACGATTGCCGAAGAAGACCGTAACGTCAAAATCGCCTGCGCTTTGCCTGGCCTTACGTCCGGTTACGGCCCCAGCCACCAGGCCGCCGAGGACCTGGCTTTGTTCCGCGCGATCCCGAACATGACGGTGATCGATCCTTGCGACGCGCACGAAATCGAACAGATCGTTCCCGCTATCGCGGCGCATAAAGGACCGGTCTACATGCGGCTGCTGCGCGGCCAAGTACCGCTTGTCCTGGACGAATACAATTACCGCTTCGAGCTCGGGAGAGCTTCGCTGATCCGCGGCGGCCAGGACGTCCTGATCATCTCCTCGGGGATTATGACCATGCGGGCTCTGGAAACCGCCAAAGTGCTCGCGGATGACAAGGTGGATGCGGCCGTACTGCACGTCCCGACGATCAAGCCGCTTGATCACCAAGCGATCCTAGACGAAGCGAGCAAGCCAGGTCGCCTTGTGGTCGTGGCCGAAAACCACACCGTGATCGGCGGTCTCGGCGAGGCCGTCGCGGCGTTGTTGCTGCGTTCGGGCATCTATCCAGCGTTTCGTCAGATCGCATTGCCCGACGAATTCCTTGCCGCGGGGGCCCTTCCGACGCTGCATGACCGCTACGGCATATCGACTGCTGAAATTGCGCGGCAGATCAAGGGGTGGCTGCGCTAGTCGCGCAGCGCCAATCGTCGAACTCGACCGAGAGAACATCGCTTGCGCGGCATTCGCCGCGGAAAACGATGACCGCTGCCCCGCGCCGGCGCCCGAGAGCCGGCCAGGGCTTCCTGTGCCGATCGACCGATCAATTTGCATCAACAAGGAGGAAGCAATGACCCAACGTAAACCGATTGCCATCTCTCGCCGCAAGTTGCTCCTGGCCGGCGTAGCCGTTCCTCTGTGCGCGGTCCTCACCCGCCCTGCCGCGGCGGCAGAGTTCACCTACAAGCTTGCGACCGGGCAAGACCCGACGCATCCCGTCAACGTTCGCGCCAAGGAAGCGGCAGATCGCATCAAAGAAGCGACCGGCGGACGTCTCGAGATCAACGTTTTTCCGGCCAATCAACTCGGTTCGGACACCGATCTTCTGACGCAGGTCCGCAACGGTAGCGTCGAGTTTTTCAACCTTTCCTCTCTGATCCTCGCAACGCTCGTGCCGGCGGCCGGCACGGTAAATCTCGGCTTTCTCTTCCCAAACTACGATGCCGTCTGGAAGGCGATGGACGGCGATCTCGGCGCCTACATCCGCGCTCAGATCGCCAAGACGCCGATTATGGCCGTATCCAAGCCTTGGGACAACGGCTTCCGGCACATCACCTCGTCCGGCAAGGAGATCAAGACACCGGAAGACCTCAAGGGCTTCAAGCTCAGGGTGCCTGCCGCGCCGAATCTGACTTCATTGTTCCTCGCGCTTGGGGCAGGCCCGGCGCCGATCAATTTCAACGAGGTCTATTCCGCCCTGCAGACCAAGGTCGTCGATGGCCAAGAAAATCCCCTTCCGATCATCGCGACTGCACGACTGTACGAGGTACAGAAGACTTGCAGCCTGACTGGGCACGTCTGGGACAATTACTGGATCCTCGGCAACAAACGCGCCGTCGAGAAGCTGCCGAAGGACGTGCAGGAAATCGTGACGCGCGAGTTCGATCGCTCGGCCAGCGACGAACGGGCGGACATCGCCAAGCTCAGCGAGTCCCTGCGAGCCGATCTGACCGCCAAGGGCATGCAATTCCTCGACGTGGACCGATCCATCTTCCGCCATGTGTTGGCGAAGACGAGCTTTTACTCCGACTGGAAAGCCAGGTTCGGCGATGAAGCCTGGGCTCAGCTCGAGAAAGCTGCCGGCAAGCTGGGGTGACCGCCATGGAACACGGACATATCGAAGGGCCGACTCTCGCCCTTCCGGAACCGGCTTGCGGATGGCGAAAGGCTATCGTGAGCTTGAACAAGGCACTCAAGCCAGTCGTCGCGATTCCTGCCGCGCTACTGGTCGTCGCGGAGGTAATCGTCCTCTTTGTCGGCATCGTATCCCGCTACTTGCTCCACGCACCGATCGTCTGGTCGGATGAACTCGCCGGCATTCTGTTCCTCTGGCTCGCCATGTTGGGATCGGTCGTCGCTTTCCAGCGGGCCGAACACATGCGGATGACGGCAGTCATCGGCATGATTCGTCCGGAAGCAAGGTTGTTCCTCGACGTGTTCGCGACAGCCGCATCTTTGGCGTTCCTGTTGTTGGTCATTCACCCGGCGTACGAGTTCGCGGCCGACGAGGTGTATGTGACGACGCCCGCTCTGGGAATAGTCAATTCCTGGCGCGCCGTGCAGGTTTTCGCGCTCATCGACGGCACAAATTCGCTGCAGCAAGGCAACGCGGACGCCATCGCGGCGCATCTTTTCATCGGTCTGACGGAGCCACATCACAGGCACTCCGGCATGGTCCATCCTGCAAAAGCGCATGGCCACGAGCAAGATAGCGTGCGCTCCGTCGTCGTGGATCTGCACCAGGTCTCATCCGCCAGTGGCGGAGCTCCGTGTTCAAATCGCTGCGTTCATTCACCTCAATTGAGGCCTCAAAAGCCGTCCGCGGACGTCATGCGTGAGCTCTTCAGCAGCTTGCGTTCCTTGGCGGCAGCCTTCGCCTTCACGTCCGCCTGCGAGGCGCCCGGATCACCGCAATAGAATGTTCCGTCAACCCACATCGCATGCATGATCACGGCGAGTTTGCGCCACCGCAACGGTCGCCTTGGCCAGCGCCAGACCCCAGCTCTTGACCTTATCTTTCTTCTTGTAGCGGGTCAAAAGCGCGTTCGCCTCTTCATACAGCGCGCGACGCACGTCGGCGTCGCCAGCCTTGCTGATGCGCCCCTGCACGTCGATCAAGGTGCCGGACTGCCAGCGCCGCTGCGAGGTCAGGCCTTCGCCGCGACGTCGCGCGAGCGCTTAAATCGGGAAGGATCGTCAACCGCCGTCATGAAGCTCCAAGCCGCGATCGGGCCGACGCCGGGAATCTGCATTGCGCGAAGCGCTGCTTGTTTGCGAACTCGAACGCCATCTTCTCATGCGCGCCACCTTGTTTCCGCGCCCCCCGGGACTGAATAGCTCGTTTTGCGCTACAGCGGCATCGCTCTGAAAATGGCCTCGCCCGCGCAACCGGTCGAAGGCGACCTTGTGTCCATTGGACCCTGAAACTCGGACTTATTTGGTCGGAGGGTCTCAGGTCATCCAAGCTATTGAGCTATCTTTGTTCAACCTAATGAATGCTCTTCTTAAGCCTAACCAGGATCGACGACATCCTTTGTTGTGCTTCGCACAATGAGATACATGCAAGCTACGAGATCGTTTTTACAGTGCGGATCACCGCTACGAGTTTCTCGTGACAAGCGCTTGCTTCTGCGCGGTGCCCTCCTCCAGCTCCTGGATAGAAAGAGCGGAATAGCCGGGGCGATCGATCGTGCAGAAGAACCATCGGCACGCTGCCAGCTACCTAAATACCAAGTTCGATTTCCACTCGTCTGTCCACAGGGCGTTCACGTCCTTGTCGAAAGCTGAATGGATGAAAGTGACGATATCCTTATAGCGCTGACTAGTATGTGAGACATGACCCTTATTCGAAAAGACATATGTGTGGGCGGCGACCGCCGAGAGAAAGCGGTTCAAGTCGGCGTGCGCACTGGAATGTTCTTTTGGAAACCATAGATGATGTGGCCATTTCATATAGCCTGCGGACAGCGATCCCGGCGGCAGGGAGACAAGCATCGTCCTCATCGTGCTTGCGCTAATGTCGTCGGTCAAAAGCCAGCTAGTGCCCCTGTTCACGAGTTTGACCACGATCCCAGCATCGTTCGGCTCCTTGCTGTCCAACACATGATGCAGGGTAATTGTTGTATCGTTGCCGGGATAAAGCGTGAAGGTCTCAACTCCATCTCTTTCGACTACATTCTCCAGATTGATCCAAGGCGTGACGCCGTCGCGAACGAAGTGACCGATGGAATCCGTCGACCGGTCGTCGTATCCGGCGCTCTTCAAACGTTTTTGTAGATTGGCAATCATCCCATCGTCCCCCAAGTCTTGAATGGATTTGCCGACTACAATCTCATCAATGCGGAATCCAGCATCAATGAGAGCGTCAAGCCCGCCGATATGGTCCTGATGCGAATGGGTGACGATCAATTTGATCTGCGGTTTCTCATTCCTGTAGTTCCGAGCGAGAAACTTCCTCAATTGTTGGACGATGTCGCGGCTCCGTCCTGTATCGACTATGACGATTGAGCCGTCCTCCAGCTTTATCACGCCTGCATCCCCATTTCCGTCCAGCTCGAGTATGGAGACGTCCGTGGAACGCTCCCCTGCCTGAGCTCGCTGCACGATCTCAACATCGGGCTTTTTGCCCGGCTTTCCTGTCGGCATTCGGACAGAACTTGCGGCGAGCCGCAATCTAGCATTGATGAGATTTTGAGCTTCAGCGCCGGCCGCGCTGAGCAGCTCATCCAGGGCGCCGTCACTTCCGTCTGTGATGAATACGGCGGGCCCGAAGCCTGACACGAAGCGGCCTCCGAATTCCTTTCGCGGTATCTTCTTTGTATTCAGCTTACCATGATCATCGAACCACTGGAAACAAATATGCGTATCGCTGCTCGACACCTTCACCTTGCGCGATTTAGCAAATTCGTCGGCGTAGAAATGCAGTTGACGAGCCAAAGCCTGCAGCGGAACAATTGATGTGGCCGCAGCCTGTTCGTTACGAACGAAAAGCCTGCCGCCAAAAAGGCCGGCAGCTGCATCCTCTCGATCCAATTCAGTCGCGCATTGCAAATCCTGCAGTAGATCGTATTCAACCTGACCGCTTGCCACATCAAGGGGATTGAATCGCTGATAGGCTGCGATCCGAAGCGACCTTGCAAAAGACTGGCCGCCTTGGGTCCGGGTGGCGTAAAACGATGACAGAATGCCTGGACCCGAGGCGAGACCGACCTCGCTGCCAGTAGAAAACATTCGAGAAGGTTGAAGCGCCCGAGCACGATCCAGCGGCATCAGTCTGTTGACGTTGGCAAGCATCGAAAGAGTTTCGGGCTGATCGATGTCATCCGGCAACGCGATTTCCATGCCGATGTCCGACATCACTCGCGAAAGCTGCTCTCGCTCAGAGGCAGGCACATTGCCGCCCCTTGCAAACGTTATCCAGTCGCCACGATCGCGCGCCTTCAACACGGCGCCTCGGGGCGCAAAATCCGCGGTCATTAGCAGGTCGACTGCGGCCCGAACTACAGGCAAATTCATCTTGGCGCCCGCCACATCCGCACCGGACGATTGGCCTCCGAAGAAATGCCACTCCAGCCGCTGCCTCACGTTCTCAATCCTATCGAGAGTCTCGTATGGATCCGGTGCCGATGCAACGATCGTCCTCATTACATCGAAGGCGCTGGAGACCTTCAGAACTCCTTCATTGCCCCTCCACTCCTGGGAGGACTTGGCAACATCGTTGGCGTCGGTCCCTGCAATAGCCAAGCCCTGGACGTGGACGGCGTAGTCGTAGCGATTATCAAGCGGGGTTATCGCAATTCTTCTTGCAGATCCCTCTTTGCCCTCATTATCTTGCCCGGAGACAGAGACCCAGGGCATTGCTCCCGAAATCGCGTCGGCAAATGGCTTCTCTCCGACGAACCGGCCCTTTTCGTACCGCTGAATTCGGATGTCACCATTGAACGCCGTGATCGGGTGACTGCTGTTTGGTGCCGGTCGCCCCTTGTCGATGCAATAGGCGGGCATGCTGAACGCGGAACGCCCGTCGGTATTGGCCGTGCGGTTCAGTCTCAGATGCCCCGAGGGGACGTCGCCGCCTCCGCCGCCCCCAATCCAATAGCTACCGACCGGCAGCCGCATTCGTTGCGGCAGGTCGTTGGCGTATGCTGACGTGGCTAAAATCGGCAACGCTACAAAGATGGACAGAAACACCGCAAGTGGCCCGAAATGGGCCGTGATCCGACCGAACATATGGATTTCCTGAAATCGCAATAAATCGACAAAATGGCTTAGAGTTTATGCTAGGTTGTGCGGGACGCAAAAACAACCCCCGAAATGAATGCAATTGAGGGTACGCGTTGCCACCATCCGATTCTGGATTGCCATGGCCCGCGGTGTCTAACGGGTTAGTGTGGCAGCGGCACTCTCCCTGTTCTTGGCATCTACGACGCGACAGCCCAAGGCTTCTGGAACGCTCCAATCTAGAACAAGCTGGGGTTACGCCGAAATGTAGCTTGGCCATTTCATCATGTCGCTGAGGGGATTCATGATCTCTAGTCCTGACAGACGACATAGCCGTGCGCATTCATTTCCGCGCAGGCTGAGAAAAACGACATCAGAAGCCAGTAGAGTTGAACGAAATAGGGGTCTGCGGCGTGACCAGCCTTAACGCGCGCAAGAGCAGCTTCGACCGCACCTCGGCTGAGCGATGATGTCACGATAAAGACCCGGCGGATTGCATCGGGAGCAGTTCGCGCACGTGCAAACTCGGTGGCGAGCTGACCTACGCTTCCGCGGAGGGTCCGCGGGATCTTGGTTGTTGCGCCGTCGTTGATATAGTTCTTCTCCCACCTGCGGATTTTTGCCCCCATCGCATCTGCCGGCAAGCTCATGCGCTGCAAATTCTTGATAGCTTGGCTGACCGAAATATGAAATGGACCGGCGCCGAGCGAAGGCTGCCCGTGTTTAGCATGATAGAAAGTGATGCGAGGTGGACTGCTCGAATTATTCAACCCAATGAAGTCCGCCCATTCGTCGCCCAAATCATCGCATACAAGAACTTCGTCTCCATCAGCGACACATTTATCGATAACTCCGAACGTTGAGTCGGAATCAAACGTCGTATGTGCAGCCGTAAACTTTCCCTTCTCATCGACAACATCGCCGAGGAGGGTGTTCGCGCGCAAGTAACGTAGCAAAGACGCGCCGCCGTCGGTGAACCCCTCATCCCTGAACAGCGTACCGTCTATATACGCCAGCGAGGGCGTATCGAACAATATGATGAAATAGTCCTCGCGTTCTAGGTAACGTCGAAGCGAGATTCGATCTGGATCTTCGCCCAGCGGACGATCCGGATCTTCAATCTCAACATCGGCGCTAAGAGGCAGGCGTAGGTCACGCAGCGCAATCCGGCCCTGATTGATCGCTATAGCGCCGACCTTGCCGTTGGTAGCGCTATCGACCAGATCCAGCAGCTTACCTTGGCCGCCGACCTTTAGCACGCAGTCCAGCTCCGATAACACCTGGTCGATTTCGGACTTTGAGAGGATGACATATTTCTCGTTGATCTCACGCACCAACCTGATATCGCCTCGCTCGTGGACGGCGTCTGTGAGGCTAGCCACGTCAACCGCAAATGCGGTTGGACTGACGCTTCCTTGGATGCTCGACAGGTCAATCGCACGGGCGAATGTACCGATGAATGTAGCCGGAGCTCCCTGAGCGTCGACCAGCTGATCAATTACCGACGTCGCATAATCGATCAAATCCTCGTGGCCGACACGATCGGATCGTTGACCAATCCGGCCTGTGCGAGGGGTTGTCGAATAGTGGCCGGCATTCGATCGGACTGTGTAACCTTGTGGCGCGTAACGGCTCGCCCCGGCCGGTCCCACGACGTTGCTTAGATCGTTAGCCTCGAATGTCTTGCTTCGCATCACGTCTTTTGAAATCGACATGTTGCGGAGCCGGATCTTTTCGAACACGGCATCATTTCGCGCGACGGCGACGTCGACTCGTTCGGACGGCACCCGCGCGAGGTATCGGGTCGAGAAGTTCGCGGGGAGATCAAGCTTCGATCTGAATATGGCGACGTGGCCTCGGTGCTCGACCAGCAGGAGAAACCCACAAATCCGCTCCTGAATGCCGGCCCCCTCAGACATGAATGCCGCTGGACGCTCGTAAAAAAACGAAATCGCTGACCAATAAGTCGCTCCCACCAAAACGCGGCGGTGGTGGAAAACATTCTGGGACGCGGATGGCTGCCGGGCGCGAATTCGCCGGAAAAGATCGTCAACCGCGGCGTTGCTCAGCGAGCGCTTCAGACTATGAAAATTGGCTGTTTTTGCCACGCGAAGTGCATTGATCATCTAATCCCCAGCAGTCTCAAATAACATTTTCGCAGTCTATTAGCACGGCCGATCACACTCCCATCCTGCCAACCAGGCTGGCAAGGCAAAGGGCCTCAAACATTTCATTCGAGACCTCGCCTAACGGCCATGCTTGCCTTGATCTCATCTCGCTTCAGGCAACAGTCGTGGCGACGCAGCGAGCCCAAGGCGCGGAAGGCCATATCCGCAATGAGAACCTCGAGAAGCCTCCCGCCAATCCGGCCAAAGGCGGCCACGCGCCGTCACTAACAAGGTCCAACTCTACTGTTATTCCCGAGAATTCTCTTCCGCGCCCCCATTTCCTCGCCTTCACGCAATTTGCCGCGCATGCCTTCAAACCCAAATCTAGGCTCAGCCGCTAAGGCAGTTACGACCCCACAAGGCTGTCGATGCGTTTTGTTAAGGCACTCCAGTCAGTTGGCCGAACACCCGGCCATCCCGCACACTCATTTTGCAGGTACCACCGAAAGTAGCCGAAGGCCGACGCAGCTTATCTGCATTTTTTTACACGTATTGATTGAAATCCTCAAGCAACCTATGCAACACTATCGCTGTGGTTGAGCCTTACGCAGCCCCGCATAAGCGGTTTCGTACGTCGACATAATTGATCGAGTCGCATTTTTTACAGCGCTGGAGCCACGGATGTTTGGCGGCACTTGAGCCTTGCGTCACACGTTTTCAGTAAACCATTCAGATGCCACGTCCATTCCGCAGTCTTTCTG
The DNA here is from genome assembly GCF_020194035.1 of Bradyrhizobium sp. BRP56. Lineage (NCBI taxonomy): Bacteria > Pseudomonadati > Pseudomonadota > Alphaproteobacteria > Hyphomicrobiales > Nitrobacteraceae > Bradyrhizobium > Bradyrhizobium sp. BRP56. Next base: position 104,998 of record NZ_JADYVV010000021.1, on the reverse strand, counting down.
ATTTGTTCAGTCAATCACTTCCCGTGCAAGGCTCCCCACGCCTCAGATCTGCTGAACGAAATCAAACCAGCGGTTGGACGTGATCCCTCGATTTGCGATTTGACCTTGCGAGGACGCTAGCAGCTGGGATCTCAAATGGAAGAAGTACTTATTGATCCGCATAAGCAGTCTGTAGCTATCGAAGATGGCGTCGCCCTGTCGCTTTCGGGTGGCGGATATCGTGCCATGGTCTTTCACGTTGGAGTCCTTTATCGGCTCAACGAGATCGGACTGTTGGGAAAGCTGAAGAGGATATCCAGCGTCTCGGGCGGATCCATCACTGCAGGTGTGTTGGGATTGCTCTGGGACGAACTGCAATTTAGCAACGGAAAAACAGCAAAGTTCGGTCTGCTTGTTGACCGCATTCGCGCAATGGCAGACACCACAGTCGACGCCGGCGCTGTCATCGGGGGAATATTCTCTTCACTTTCGATTAGCGAAAAGGTCGCTCAGTCGTATGACGACGTACTATTCAAGGGTGCAAAGCTACGGGACCTTCCCGACGATTCGCAAAACAAGGCTCCACGCTTTGTGATCAATGCGACAAACGTCCAAAGCTCGGCACTCTGGCGCTTTTCAAGGCCGTATATGGGCGATTATCTCGTCGGCTTGGTCAAGGATCCAGACGTATCGCTTTGCAGTGCGGTTGCAGCATCATCCGCCTTTCCGCCCATCCTCTCGCCCATGGTGCTGCCTATCAGGCAAAAGGTGGAAGCGCCGCCCGGCAGTCAGCTCAACCATCCTCCATTCACGACACAGGCCGTACTCAGCGATGGCGGTGTCTATGACAATCTCGGCCTGGAAACGACCAAACGTTTCAAGACGCTGCTGGTGAGTGATGCCGGCCAAAAGATTGCGCCCGAAGAGGATCCGCATCATGATTGGGTACGCCACTCCATGCGTATCCTCGACACGATTGATAACCAGGTCCGCAGTCTTCGCAAGCGACACCTGATCGACGCTTACAAGCGCGGTGACCATACCGGCGCGTTCTGGGGGATTCGTACCTCATTTTCAGATTACCAGCTCGCGACTGACCCGCTGAAATGTGCGATCAGAAAACCCGCTGCTTTGGCTGAAGTCGCCACCCGTCTGGAACGGATGCCGCTGAAACTTCAAAATCAGCTCATGAATTGGGGGTATGCGATCTGCGACGCCGCACTGCGTAAGCATATCGCTCCCGGATTGCAGACAACACTTGACATACAGATTGCTGATCCCACGGGCTTTCCATTTCCCGACGAATACTGAGGGTCAAGCGAGATAGCGGCAACGCGCACCCAGCGCAATCCTGCTCTTGTTCTCGCTCATTGTGAGGCAACATAATGAGACGTCCATCTCTTGTTTGCGAGGAAGTCCGCGATCAGGGCGAGAGTGGCGAGCAATCGCAGGCTTTGGCACCTTCCGATATCTATACGTCATCGGAGATACCGACACCGAGCGAGCGTCCGCTAAGCGTTTACGCATTCGACCCAAGCGCAGGTCGCCTTGTTGGAAACTACATGACCGCATCGGTACGCTATGAAGCGGTCCAACCAGGTCCGATCGGCGAACGATTTGCCGTGATCGACTACGACGGAGCGAATAAGACATTTTATCAACCCGTAGACCTAAACGATCCGAGACTCTTGATCCGCGGGGGTCTCTCGCCATGCGAGTCGGACCCTCGCTTTCACCAGCAGATGGTCTATGCCGTGGCAAGCGAAACACTGCAGCGGTTCGAGTTCGCACTGGGACGTCGTATCCATTGGCGTGGCTTCAAACGCTCGGCTGATGCCGCTCCAGTTCCCCATGGCGCGTCTCGTTGCCTCAATCTGTTTCCTCACGCCATGTGCCAGGCGAATGCGTTTTATAGTCCCGAAGCGCACGGAATCCTGTTCGGATATTTCAGAGCCAGTCGCACCAATCCGGGAAGCAATCTACCGGGCCAGACCGTCTTCACTTGCTTATCACACGACATTATCGCTCACGAGACCACGCATGCGATCGTCGACGGTATAAAAAGCTTCTTTACTGAGCCCACCAACATCGACGTTCCGGCATTTCACGAGGCGTTTGCGGACCTCGCCGCCTTGTTCTCGCATTTCTCGCACAAAGAGTTCCTGCTCGATACGCTGGAGAAGACTGGCGGCAGACTGTTCGATTCGCGCCTTAAGCCAGAGGTCGCGATAGCGGCGGATTCGAAGGAACCGGTCATTCAGTTGCAGATCGAAAAAGCCAATCCCCTCGTCGCCCTGGCCACCCAGTTTGGTGAAGCCGCCGGCATGCGCGGCGCCCTCCGCAGCGCGCTAGGCACACCGCCCAATTCCAGTGACATTAATGTCAAGACTGAACCCCACGATCGCGGATCGATTCTGGTCGCTGCGGTATTCGATGCGTACTTCACCGTCTATACCCGCAGGACATCGGATCTCTTTCGAATTCATCGCGCTGGAGGCGGCAATCTCGACCATGACGATCTGCCGACTCCTCTTGCCGAACGCCTAGCGACCGAGGCAAGTCGCACGGCGGAGCAGTTTTTCGTCATCTGTGCACGAGCGCTCGACTATTGCCCTCCGGTCGACATAACCTTTGGAGATTTTCTGCGGGCCGTATTGACTGCGGATCTTGATCTGCATCCGAAGGACCCTGACGGTGTACGGGACGCAGTGATGCAGGCCTTCCGGCTGCGCGGAATCATTGCGGATGGCGTTGCTTCATTTTCGGAAGAATCGCTATTCTGGCCGAAAGTCCGGCGTGATGCGCTCCCGACTGTCGATGGACTTCAGTTCGGTGATCCGAACGGATTGACCAAGTCCGAGAAGGACCACAACGGGGACGTGCTTCGCGCTTACGCGCAGAAATACGGCGACCTGCTCGGGTTTGATCGTAGTCTTGGCAAGATCCAGGCACTGTCATTTCATCCGATGTTTCACATGGGCGAAGACGGTCGTCTGTTTGTGGATATGGTAGCCGAGCTGGTTCAGACCGTGCGAACGCCGTTCGGTGATGCTGGCTCAGGTACTTTTCCAATGCGGAACGGCGTGACGCTCCTGATTTCTCAGGACCCGCCGCAAGCGGACAAAAGGCCGCCGCCGAGAATTCGGTTTGTGATTGCAAAGCTTCACAGCGCTGAACGCGAGGATCGCGTACGGACATACTATGCTTCAAGCGGCCGCGCGATCAGCCAAAAAATTGAAAGGGGCGAGGTCGGTGAAGCGGGAGACGACGCACGCTTCCAGCTTGATTTTGGTCTACTGCACGCCGGAGCTTAATCATGGCCCCCACGAAAAAATCCGCTCCCAAAATTCGGAACAAAACGGTAAAGGCAACCGCCAGAAAGGGCGGCAAGGCCGCAAAGATCCCTACGCGTGGAAACAACACGAGTTCGCCTACGACCGACGCTTCTTCGAACGAAAGCGCCCAAGGTTTACGGGTACGAATGTTTCGAGTTGGTTTTGGCGATTTCTTTCTCTTGACTGTGCCGACAACCGGCGGGGCAAGCGAGCATGTTCTTATAGATTGCGGCGTTCACGCGCAGGACCTGGGGAGCATCCGGGATGCGGTGCAGCAAATGGCCAACGATTGCGGCTCTAAGCTCGCGCTCGTCATCATGACGCATCGACATGCCGACCACATATCGGGCTTTGCGACCTGTAGCGACATTTTTAGCGGCTTTACGGTCGAGCGTGTTTGGATGCCCTGGTTCGAGGATCCAAAGAACGACAAAGCGATGGCTTTTCAAGCAAGCCTCACTGCGATCGCGGATAATCTTTCGGTGAGATTCGCCGCGCGAGGCGGCAATGATTCGTCGATGCTCAAGAATATGGTCGACAATATCACTGGAGGGATGGCAGCCGCGGGCGGTGGGTCAAAAAATCAAAAGGCCTTGGACGTCCTTCACGGCGGCTTCAAGAACGAGGCGAACCACGATTACTACAAGGCCGGCGACCACCCCATCTTGCCCAAGAGTCTCACTGATGCCGGTCTATCCGCCCAGATCCTCGGTCCGCCGATTGATTCCAAGCTCATCTCGCAGATGACCAAAGTGAACCAGCAGTATTTGTCTGACGAGATCGAGACAAATGACGAAGTGGTCCGGCCGTTTCCCAAGGCATTTTACACCGACAAGAACGGCTATCCCAGTGACGCTTTCAGGATTTATGACGATCAAACGATAATCCGCCTGATCGATGGCGCGCAGCCCGATCTCTTAGCGGCTCGCGCCAAGTCCGCGGATAACACCTTGAATAACCAAAGCCTCGTTGTCTTGTTCAGCTTCCGAGGAAGGCATCTGCTGTTTGCCGGTGACGCCCAATGGGGCAATTGGGAAAACTTTCTGTACGGCGGCGCATATGGGACTCCAGGCCATACTGAGCTGACCAAAAATGCCAAGTCGATCCTGGGGAAGATCGACTTCTACAAAGTAGGTCACCATGGCAGTGCCAATGCGACGCCCAAGGATGCGGTAGCAGCTATGAGGCTCGGCTGCGTTGGGATGTGCTCTACGCAGATACACGCATACAACCAGGTTCCTCGAGAACCCTTGCTGGACGCTCTGCGCGGACGAATGGAAGGTCAACTGGCAAGGAGCGATCAAGTGGCCGCGCAAGAGACCAAGGCTGAGAAGACGGCTGGCGAGCTCCCGGATCAGTTCAAGATCCCAGCCACGGGCAAATTGTTTATTGATTACGAGTTTAACTAGCGAGCCGGCATTCCCCCATGAAACTGAACCACTTCTTCCTGCCTGAATGCGCTTTTAAGGTTCCCGGCAGAGTCTACGCGCGACTGATCGAGTGGGATCGGTCAGAGTACGCGCTGTTTGATGCAGTCGACGCCGACTGGTTCGACGGTGAGAACTCCTCATCTCAGGGGCCTCTGACCACCGGCCGTTGGCCTTCGCTCTCAATGCGGGCCCCTGTTTACGCGATCGAGATCAACTCACGGCTCGGCGAAGATCTCGCGGCCCTGGAATGGCTCGACTTTTGGTCGGGCAGACTTCCGACGTGGTTAGAACTTCAAATATTCGAAGACGAACGTGGCCCAGCTAATCTATACGGAAACATAAACGGGCCAGCCGTGCGTGTGCGCTTCTCTCAAAGTGGTATCACACCGCATGTTCTAAGCAGCTTGAAGAGAGTAACCGACTTGTCGCCCTACGCAAAATCAGGCGATGAACTCCGTGAAGCTCTGCCGACCAACAGTGTTGAGAGAGTTTTCGTTCTGGATGTTGGACAAGGCGCAGCCAACGCGCTAGTTACGAAATCGAAGAAGGTATTGGCTTATATTGATCTTGGAGCGGGCGTTCTGGCGGACACCGGCACATGGCCGGCTGCAATGACCGGGATATGTCTGAAGGACGATCCCGTGGTGGTGCTTACTCATTGGCACTACGATCACTTTCATGCCGCCAACAAGTTTACGACAGCGCTCAACAGAACCTGGATCGCCCCTTTTCAGAAGATAGGACCTGGCCCGCAATCCGCTATGGCGAGCAGTATTGCTCAAAATGGAAACCTGTTGATCTGGAATGGAAAAGGCATTCTGAAGAAGGGAGCGATCGAGCTCGAGCGCTGCACGGGATCGACGGGGAACTTCAATCGTTCCGGAATCGCCGTTTGGGTCAATGGGCCGAACGACCAGGACGATCCAATCCTGCTGCCCGGTGATGCCGGATACTCCGACATCCCGTCCCTGAAGCGCTCAGTGCGGGCGATCACGTCATTAGTTGTATCTCACCACGGCGGACGGGCTCCAGGCAAGGCGCCCGCAAAACCAAACCTATCGACGGCCCGCGCTGCAATGTCATTTGGAAACAAGAACAGCTATAAGCATCCGCTTGCGCCGTCTATCGCAAAATTGCAGCGAGCCGGATGGCTGATCGGCTTTCCGAAGCCAGTACAGGACGATCGGCGTACAGAGGATCGAGGCTTGAATGGGCTCGGCACAATCGATCTCCGCTGGAGTGGCTCGGCTATCGGCCCGTATCAGTGCAATTGTGGCTGCTCGATTGAGCCGACGCAGTAGGTTGCTGTGCCGCTCAGTGGTTGCGGTCGCTTGACCGACAGGTCACCTCGCCAGCTTCTTTAGGCGAGAATAGCAATTTCCCTTGGGCGGCCGGTCGCGGCACCTGTCCCCATCGCAACGGCTATTTCTCGTCCAAAGCTCCATGCCGCGCAACAGCACTTTTCGACCAAGCCGCCGAAGAAAGCCGCACCTTGCGTGATTGCGTCTTGATGGTACTCCTCGTACAGTCGCAGCGAGCGGAGGCAAACCTCGCTCTCACGTGCGGTCATATTCCCGCCGCAGGGGGATCGAGAACTATAGGATAACGCATGACGTTCGAGCCAACTTCAGCGGCTATCGGTCAAGCAGCGGGTCGCTCGACAATCCGTGTTCAAGAAAACGGTTGTGACGGCGCACCCGGAAAGGCAACGACTTTCACATGGGAAAGGGTGGAGCCTCTCGGCTATGCCGAGCTGGTCGCTGCCGATCTTAATCACGGCCCAACGATTCCGCTTGTGTTTCAGGGCTGCAGAATCATCGACACGGATACCGAACTGGACCGTGCTCAGGTCCACACCGTGCGACTGACGCTCGAAAGCGCATTTAGGTCACGCACGATCGGTCTGGTCAGGAATGGCTGGCTGCCTTCGGCACTGGCTGCCGATGTTCCGGACACGATCATTTTGCTCGACCGCAATGTCGTAAGCGAAATCGTTGGTCGGTTCGAGGGCGGCAAGATGACGGGCAGTCGGTCGGACTTTCTGGATCTTCTTGCCAGCAAGCCTATGCGGATCAATCCTGTCCTTTTTGCCATGGAAGGCAATGTCAGGGCAATGCCGACGCCGGCACTTGTGCTGCAGCAACTCGAGGAGGTCGCGGCGAAGCTGCGAAGGGCATTGCCGAAAGCTCAGCTTGTGCTCGGCTCGGACAGCCTAAGGGGCGCGATGGGCCTTATTGAAGAGTCCCGTCAAGGCTTTAAGCGCAAGCAAGCGTTCCTGATGCAACTTGCGCCCGCTCTGACCGCACCGGTTGGTCGCAAGAACGCGTCAGCGCGATGGATCGAGGTCTTTGCCGCGGCCGACGCGTGCAAGGTGCCGCGCTCGTCGCTGGTCGTGCTCGCAGCCTTAAGTTCAATTGTTGTCCCGAATGGCCAAGGTCCGGCAAAGCGCCTTCTCAAGTTCAAGACGAACTACACCGAAGAGGACGCCTACAATGCGCTCGCGGATTTGCGTTCGCTGGAGTTTCTGATTTATCTCTTTTCCTGGTTCGCAAGCGTGCCGACGACATTCTTCACGGCAGACAAAGATCTGGCGTTGTTCTGGTGTGGACTGTGCGCATCGGAATTTGAATCCCGAGGTCGCGGCGTCCACTGTAGCCTAGCTCCGGATAAGCTGCTTCCTGGAGAGTATGCCAGTCAATGGCGCTCATGGGTAGCCGAAGTTCCCACGCAGGAAACACCCCTTGATGAGGAGCGGCCATGATGTCACTCGGCGTTTTGCCGCGTCAGCGTTACTCCAGGCAAGTACAACCGGTCAGATAGGACAAAATACCACCTATCAGCTATTTGCAGATCGCTCGAACTCTGTGCGGCGCTCCGTCAGTTCGTCAAATGGCTCGGCGTCATCTGGAAGGATGCCCTCCTCCCAGCCGTTTTCTTGTAGCCGTCCTCGAACTTCTCGCGGGTCTCATCATCAGGCAACAATAGGGCAGCCGGACAACCGCGTGGTAATCGATGGCATTGCCTGTCTCGCGCGAGGCACTTTAGCTTTCCTGTGCTATTGCCCGGGCTGGCGCGGTGTCATTGAACGCGTCCTCAGCAAATCCGTATCGTCGAGCCGCACTGGATCGGATCAGTGGCGCGAGAGTCGGTTGCCAGCCTCGATGACCTTGCAGGCAAGAATACATGTGCGGCGGTCGCTTTTCCAAAGGTGCGTGTGGGCAGCCAAATGCACGGGTGACCTTCAGGGCGCAAAGCGGCTCGGTTCACGACAGTCCTTCCCCCACGTGCGCACGGGGAAGGAAGCCGTCAAGACTTGAGTCGGGAGCTAGATTTCCTCACGCCCATCCATTTCGAGCGTGTAGCCGGAAATCGACAATTTTTCGGCGGCCAACCATCTTGGCTCGACTCATATGTCGGTTCGAGGCTCTCTAGCCGAGCCGTCGGACAGCGCCAACCGCCGTTGCGGAGCAGCAGCAGGCAGCGGGCAATTGACCTGCACGCTTAGTCGGCTGGGCGCATAAATTTAGCGAAAAGAACCTGGATCACGAGCCACCTGGCAGAACGCCGAAAAGCTGCGCAACTATATAGAAGAACGAAGCAAACCTTCCCTATGACATCGTACATCTCTACCCGTCCCTGCCGGCCGCAAGTCGCAGGGCGTACCCAGCACGCGACCATTAGATCCGCACAACCTTTTTGAACATATTTGATTGCTGGGCAGGGGTGACTCGGTTTGACTGCATATAATTTTAAACCCAGGCGATTTCTTGAACGGCTTTACTTTCTTGATGGCGCAAACCCCGTCGATGCCATCTGTTGCGCGGGTTTCGAGCTGAAGGCCTGGCGCTGCATTCCGTTCGCGGAGCATCTGATCGAGTGGCTCCCCGAATATGCCTTGCCTGAAGATGAGCTCGCGATCACGCATGCCAATATGTATGTGAAGCTGAAGAAGGCGGCTGTTCGGGTCTACACGAGCGAGAAGTACGCAAAGCGCGGTGAAGCCGGCGAGATCGCGCTTCATGCGATTTGCCGTGAGTATTTTAATACCACGCCAATTTCAAACCGCGTTTTTTACAAGAGCGCCTCGAATGACGTGGTGAAGGCATTCGACATGGTGCATGCCCGTTTTCCTCAAGCGGGCGGGGTTGAACTTTGGCTCGGCGAGTCAAAGCTATATTTGGACACCATAGACGCCATTACCGAGGCTCTGAAGTCCGTGACGGAACATCTGGATCAAGGATTTCTGAAGGAGCAAAAGCTTCTTCTCGGACCTCAGATACCAAAAACCACACCGCGATACGATGAATTGATGGAGCTCTTCGAGCCTCAAACGAGCCTCGACAAATTCATTTCGTCCGGGGTGTTCGTCATCGGCATTCTGTCCAACAGCAAGGCGTGCGCCGGTGCAACGCAAATCACGGACAGCTATAAGGCCGCTCTCTCGAAGGAATTCGACGGCATTAGCGCGCGACTTGCCAAGTCCGGCCTGACCAAAAGGATACGCATGGTTTTGCTGTACGTACCGCTAGCCGACAAGGATGGCTTTGTCACCGCATTCGATGACAAGTTGAAGGGGCTGCAGTGACGGTTACCCAACAGCAGTGGCACGAGATCGAGAGCCTTCACGGTTCTGAGCTCAAGGAGCGTGTATTTTCCATCCTCCAGGAAACCGCTCGGGATATTCAAACACTTGATGTCGACGATCCCGGCGTTCTCACAGTCGTCCCTCGCCTTGCCAACCTCCTGGAGGCGCGGCCTGAACTGGCTTCCTACCGCGAGGTCTTCAGCGCCCTGGCGCGCGCCGTGGGACTATGGAACTACATCGACAAGGACGCCGCGGACTACCGCGATGCGGCAGTTGCGGACGCAGTCACTTCCGATGAATTGGATGGAATCACGTTCCATAGAGAACAGATAGCAGCATTAAACACGCTTCTATCCGGTAACAACCTGGTCTTGAGTGCACCGACGAGCTTTGGAAAGAGCCTGTTGATTGACGCACTTCTTGCCACCGGCCGATATAAGCGGGTTGCCATCGTCCTGCCGACAATCGCCCTGCTTGACGAATTCCGCCGAAGAATAGAGCGACGGTTTGGCGGCAAGTTCGCATTGATCATGTACCACTCGCAAGAGGCTCCTGCCGATCAAAGCGTAATTTTCCTCGGCACACAGGAACGGCTGATCAACCGCAAGGATCTGGGCACAATCGATCTGGCGGTCGTGGACGAGTTCTACAAGCTCGACCCGACCCGCCAGGACGACCGCAGCTCGACATTGAACGCGGCGGTTTATCAACTCTTGCGACGCTCCAAGCAGTTCTTCTTTCTCGGCCCGAACATTGAGACGGTTCGTTACTCGGCGGATAACCGCTGGAAGTTCGAGTTTCTCCATACGCGCTTCTCAACCGTCGCGGTTGATACGTTCGATCTGACCCGGATCAAGAACAAGGAAGAACGCCTCACAGCGGAGCTAAAGAGCTCAAGCAATTGGCCCTCGCTTGTCTTCATTTCCTCGCCCGATCGCGCGAATCAGCTTGCGAGCACGCTCACGAAAGAAAGCAGTTTCGCAAAGCTTGGCGACATGTCGGCGTGGATCGACGACAATTTCGGCGAGGGCTGGGAGCTGAGCGAAGCTGTTGCCGCCGGCGTGGCCGTACACCATGGACGTATACCGCGGTCATTGGCCTCTCAATTCGTTCGACTGTTCAATCGCGGCGAGTTGCCGATCCTGATCTGCACCTCGACACTGATTGAGGGAGTGAATACAGCGGCGAAGTCCGTGCTCATTTACGACAAGCAAATCGCCCGAAAGGACTACGACTTTTTTACCTTCTCGAACATTCGCGGCCGCGCAGGCAGGCTCGGTCAGCATCACGTCGGCGCGGTGTATCTTTTCCACGCCCCACCGGACCAGGAAGCCATCGAGGTTGAGCCCCCGCTCTTCGGCGATCTTGACCAGGCACCAGACGAACTCGTCGTCCACATCTCCGACGAGGACAGCTCCCCTGCCATAAGCGACCGGGTCGCGGAACTCGCCCGCACGATGGGACTGTCGCCCGATGAGCTCCGTCTCGCGTCGTCCGTCGGACTCGAAGATGCAGCAGCCCTCAAACAGCAAACCCAGATTGCGTCGCGTCAAGGGGCTCGCGTGCACTGGAGCGGACCACCAAAATACGATGATATTCTCGCTGTATGTCGAATCATTTGCGGCGTTCGGAGCGCGAACGAATTTGGTGTTCGCAGTGCGGCACAGCTCGCTGTCTACCTGACAAACTTGCGTACTCACGGGACATTGCGAGGCTTCTTTCGCTGGCACAGCAGCTCATATCGTGGCGCCCCGCGCGGTCAGGACAACGTTTTCCGCTTTCTCCGCTCCTGCGAATACGGGTTGCCACAACTGTTCTCGGTGGTTGAGCTCTTTGCCAAACGCATTCAGCCGAAAACCAATTACGGCCTGTTTGTCGCCGAGATGCCTCGCTGGTTTCGAATGGAGGTCCTCAAGAACCTCGACGAACAGGGAGTACCGGTACAGATCTCGGAGCGCTTCCTTGTGCGCGACGATACCATCGACAGTTTGCGTCGGCGATTGATCCAGGAGGCGCACAGCAGCCGCGATCGGCTTACCCCGCTCGAGAAGCAGTGGGTGCTTGATGCACTAGCCGTTTGAGGCAGCCGGTTCCGCCATTGGCGCCCCACGAGCGACTTTGGCGCGCTCTAACGAAACCTTATGCCGCTCGGCGCGGCGCCCGAGCCCCAAGAAGATACGTGCAGCAGCACCTCAAAGCTCGGCGTCCTCTGCTGGGATCATAGGCAACTTAGGAAGCTTATTGGCATTTTAAGGACGCCGACTTCACACCTGCCGGTACGCCACTGTCCGCTGCGGCCCCAGTGGACTTCGTCACGCAGCTCAAGCTGATGATCGCCGCGCTGCCGGCTTCCTCGGGCGGATCCGACGATGTGCGCTCGTATGACCTCGTCTGGATCCTTCATCTCGTCGGCGACGCCCATCAGCCGCTGCACGCTGCTGCCCGCTTACAGGCATGAGATCCCGGACGAAGATGCCGGAGGCAATGCGGGTTCGGTGATGCCGGCGACTGGCTCCAGCATGGCTCTGCACCCCAACTGGGACGCCATCTTCGGCGGTCACTCCTCGCCCTACGGCGTCATCTTCGATGCCGACGACAAGGACGGGCTGTCGAGCGCCGGCGTCAACGAGGTCGAGGCGCAGATCGACGATCCTGCCATCTGGGCTCAGGAAATCGCGGATCTCGCCAAGCAATACGGGTTACGCTTTGCCGATAAGCACTGGAAAGAATCGCGTACTTCCGACGCGCGACTATGAGACGAAGGCCAAGATCCTGGCGCTCCGGCCCGGGCAGCCCTTGCCGCCGTCCAACTGGCCAGCCTGATCGAGACAGCGCTGAAGTAAAGTTTTTGCCAGATGCCGGCAGACGATAATTTGGAAAACGAAACCAGTCGAGACCTGTCGCATCGATCGCCGGGTCCATTCTCTCTCTCTGTGCGCCGCTTTCGCGGCGTCGCCTTTTGGCGCAGGTGACGTCGAGTTCCGGTACCGCGGTTTTCTTCAATCCCAGGCGCATCAACCGCGTTCACTTCGCTCCCGCCGGTCAACGAGTTCATCGTGAATGCCGAGACGTTCCGCCTTTGGCCGCAGATATTCTTCCCGATGTACGTCCGAATCGATCGATCGCTCCGAAGGCGCCCCTCACGCAGGTGGTAGGCGTCTTCGCGAACTTGATGCCGATCAAGAAATCGGTAGACGACGTTCTAAGGCTGGCTGGGCGTGCGCCTCCACGATCGGGTAGGTCTCCCATGAACTCCCCGCCGCGGCGATTCCCAATGCCGGGAGCTTCGCCGACTCGGCCTTGCGTCCCCTTGTCACCTCGATTTGAAAGAGCACGTCGCGTACAGAGGCCAGAGCGACGACTTCCTCTTAGCGTCATGGCATGAAATCATCGCGGCGGAAGGAAGCCGCGAACTCAGCTTGCAGCGCCTCTGCCGACAGAGGAGAAATCCAGGGCAGTCTCCCTAACCAACGCACCCGGCCAACCTCGCAAATTGCTCTCAGAGCATCCGGATTCTTTTCCCCAACAAAGGCAATTCCGAGCACATCGATCTGACGTCTTCGGAGAGCCTCTATGGATAAGAGTGCGGAATTGGGCGTCCCGAGCGCCGTGCTAGCGCAGAGCACAACAGGGAGCCGCCAACGTTCGAAGATGTCAATGTAAAGGGTGCCGCAGTTCAGCGGCTCCATCAGTCCGCCAGTCCCCTCGATCACCAGCGGCTGCTCACCGGAGGCCGGCACGTCGAGCGAATCCGTGTCGATGCGAACCTCGTCGACCTCTGAGAAACCGTCGGACGAAACGGCCGCCTGCAGGCGATAACGCTCTGGCAAGATTCGTTCGGCTGAAAGACCACCGAGCCGAGCGACGCGCTCCGTATCGGTCTCCCCTTCCAGGCGAGCCTCAATCGGTTTCCAAAACTTCGCACCCAGGAGATTAACGAGCCCTGCGCAGAAAACCGTCTTTCCAACCCCGGCGCCCGTACCCGCCACCACAATCCGCTGCGGGCTCATCGAGCCTGACCTCTTATCCCTTCGTCCAGAATATCCAGTATGGTCCTCACGTCCCCTCCCCCATGACATTCAGCGTTGGTGAAATTCAAAAATACCGCCAGTCGAGAAGGCCGCCTGTCGTTAGTGACGGTCCGGCAGCCTACAATCGGGGTACGGTGACCCCCAATGGAGCACAGGTGGCTCAGTCGCCCTTACACCTCGCCTCTACTGATTTGCACAGCGGCCAGGAGTTAGGCGTCGCATTGGGCCAAAAGGGATTCCCCGTATGACAGATGTTGAGCTTCGAAATTTGTCGCGCTTAGCACCGCCTCTTCCCAGAGTTGAGCTTGCTGTGTTGTGTCAGGTTAAGATTGCTATCGGCCTACAAATATTGTCCGGATCGCACAAAGACATCCACGTGAGGCAGGATGTGTCCTTACAGATGCAGAACGGTACGCTTCGGACATAAGCCCCGCGCGAAAATGGCTGAGTTCGCCTGCTTTAATAGCGAAGACGTGCTGCATGGCCCTGACATTTACAAGTTCGCAAGGGCTCAACGAAGGGATTTGTTGCTCGTTCTCGGCTTCTGCGCAACGACTGTCCCATGAAGAGGCCGAGCCGACTCGCTGGTTCCCCGAATCAACTGCCGCGGTGATCCCCGGAACTACTCGCCTGCGCCCAAAAGAAGACGGGGCGCGATCCCAAGGCAAACTTTCTGTCGCCTTCACAGCGTTGCGTGGGGCTTGATCTCGATATAGGAACGCCCCGAGGCTACTGCGTCACGCTTATCGATCATCATGATTCGTCACATCGTCTTCTTCACAGCCAAGGATGAGGCCGGTATCGACCAGATCGTCGAAGGTCTGTCGATACTCACCTCAATACCTTATGCAAGCCGGCTCGAGATTGCGCTCAACCGCAAGAGCGATCAACTCGGCAACGATATCGACGTCGTTGTGTATGGTGAGTTCGACAGCGAGAGCGATCTGGCTGCATACAAATCGCACGATTTGTATCGAGAAGCGATCCGGCGCGTACGACCACTCCGGGAGCTGCGGCTTGCCGCTGACTACGAGCCATCAACAGATGTGCATTTCGCCCGGACGTCAGGGTTAGGCCAGATAGCACGGCCCAGGCGACCACCTGGCCGGGGATAACCCGATGAGTAGCCTAAGGGCGCCGCAGACGGGTCGAAAACTGCTCATTTTCAGGACGGCATCACCTTTAGTTCGGGCTTCACAACGTGCTGCCCTTGGGTAACCGATAACCTCATGCACGTCCTGGAGATGCCGTGGATCGATCCAGTCAAGGCGTTGCGATGCGCTGCGCAGCGGCCGCACCTTACCTTTCTCGATAGTGCGACAGAGCATGAGGTGCTTGGGCGCTACTCCTATCTGGCCTGCGAGCCGTTCAGCACATATTTTGTGTCGAATGGACAGGCTAGTTGGAACGGGAAGATCGTTGCAGGTGATCCATGGGCCGTGCTCCGCAACCTTCTAGCCAGATATCGAGAGGCGCATCGCCCCGATCTCCCGCCGTTCCAGGGCGGCGCTGCCGGCTTCCTTGGTTACGATCTGAACCGAACGCTGGAGCGGCTGCCGCGGCCGTCGATTGTCGGTCTGCAATTGCCTCAAGCGGTACTAAATTTCTACGACGTGGTGGTCAGCTTCGATCACCGGGACCGCAGGTGCTGGATCATCTCGACCGGATGGCCGGAGCAGGCCTCCGCTCGGCGAACTGAGCGTGCGCGCCGTCGCGCCGACGAGTTTGCGGCGCTGCTAGCCAGGCCAAGGTTGCCGCCGCTCACCATTCCCAGCACGGCGGGCGCATGGCATTCGAACTTTGGCCGAGAAGGCTTCATAGGGGCGGTCCAGCGCGTCGTCGAGTTGATTCTGGCCGGGGATATATTCCAAGCGAACATCGCACAACGCTTCAGCGCCAAGGTATCGCCCCTGTTCGATCCCCTCACCTTCTATTGCCAGCTGCGGTTATCGAACCCGGCACCATTCGCTGCCCTCTTGCGCTACGACAAGATGACGATTGCATCGAGCTCTCCCGAGCGATTTCTAAAACTCGACGGACGACAGGTCGAAACTCGCCCCATCAAGGGAACAATCGCGCGCTCCGCGGATCCGGAGGAGGATCGGCGCCACGCCGAAATCCTCCTTGCATCCGAAAAGGACCGCGCCGAGAACATCATGATCGTCGACCTGCTGCGCAACGATCTGTCACGCGTTTGTACAGACAATTCGGTCGAGGTTACGGCATTATGCAACCTCGAATCCTACGCTTCAGTGCACCACCTCGTCTCCGTTATCGGGGGCGCACTTGCTGCAAATCAAGACGCCGTCGGTCTGCTTAGCGCCTGCTTTCCAGGCGGCTCCGTGACCGGAGCTCCGAAGGTGCGAGCAATGGAAATCATTGCGGACATTGAGCAAGTGGCACGAGAGGTCTATTGCGGGGCGATTGGCTTCATCGGATTCAATGGACAGATGGATACCAACATTGCGATCCGCACCGTGATGATTGACGACGACCAGGCTGTGTTCCATGCAGGGGGCGGAATAACGGCGATGTCGGATCCGGAAGCCGAATATGAAGAGACGCTTGCCAAGGCCCAGCGAGTGTTCGATGCCTTTAATGCCGATCCATCCGGTGTATTTTGATCCTCATCATCGACAATTACGACTCCTTCGTTTTCAATATTGCGCGCTACTTCCGCAAGCTTGGTGCAAAAAC
Source organism: Bradyrhizobium sp. BRP56 (assembly GCF_020194035.1). NCBI lineage: Bacteria > Pseudomonadati > Pseudomonadota > Alphaproteobacteria > Hyphomicrobiales > Nitrobacteraceae > Bradyrhizobium > Bradyrhizobium sp. BRP56. Next base: position 88,941 of record NZ_JADYVV010000021.1, on the reverse strand, counting down.
GGAAGTTGTCCGGAATGACGCGATCCGCTGCGCCGATCTTGTTGCGTCCAGGGCACGGGCAATCGTCATCTCTCCCGGCCCCTGCACGCCAATGGAGGCCGGGATATCCACAGCGGTTGTCCGCGAACTTTCGGGGCACATCCCAATTCTCGGCATCTGTCTCGGGCACCAGTGTATTGGGAGCGTTTTCGGCGGCCGGGTTGTGCGCGCCCGTTGTCCGATGCACGGCCGGGCTTCCGACATAGCTCATGATGGCCGAGGATTATTTAAAGAGCTCCCGTCTCCACTTTCTGTTGGACGTTACCATTCTCTGGCGATTGAACTCGGTGAGTCGGACAGGTCGCCTCTCATGGTGACAGCCCGTTCAAATGAAGGTGAGATCATGGCTTTGTCCCATCGGCATCACCCAACCCATGGCCTGCAGTTCCACCCCGAGTCAGTGCTTACCGAGCAAGGTGACGCGCTGCTTATCAATTTCTTGCGCTTAGCAGAGAGTTTCCGAGCGTGAAACCGGAGATTTTATCGCGCAAGTGGCGCCTACTCCGCAAGATCGAATGGCAGGCTGCGCGCCTTTCGAATCTAGCTCGGTAAAACGACGAAACAGCTTCGACTTGTTGAAGCTGTAACCGAAAAGCGGAAAGAGCCCAATTGGTACGCCGCGTACGCAACTTTTTCTTTTGCTACAGGCTGAATTGAATTACTTGAAGCCAGCACGCGTATAACTCTTCGCATCACCTTCATTCGGTGAATCGGGATCATCCTTTAGCCAAATTGCAGATTTGTTTTGCGAGATCCGCCAAGAGATTGGCGGTGCCTAAGCGGTATACTCTCCTACCGCTGCCCTAACGGGCGTTTCCTCCCTTGACTTGGCCGCCGGTCCTATGGATCGGCGGCTCACTTCGGTATCGGGTCAACGCTTTAGGATCGAGGGCATCATAGATCAATCTGCAGCTCGACGACGACGGCGCTGGGGGGCCATTGTCTGTCAGGATTGAACTTATTTATGCAGCATAGAGGTGTGCAATTCAGCATTCGCGAAGTATTGCCGGGCGAGTGGCGCTACAGTTTCGAAATCGATGGCAAGACGATCCGTGGCAGAACCCGAACGAGATTGGAGCTTCTCGCGGTTCGTCGGGTCAAGGATCGAATCAATCGTGAATTGAATCGCAGCGCGGAACATGTGAGTTGATATAGGGGGCGCTCTCCTGTCACGATGCCATTGAAGAGATGCGAAGCCGAGGGGGCGGATCCACCCTTCCGCGATCCAGGCAAAACCACTATTTGGGGCGTTTAACTCACCTATATTGAACCAATCGTTTGGCTTCCCTGCAACGCGCGGTCGGTGAAGGCTAAGCTGACTAGATGGAACAAAAAGTGGCGGGCCGAAGCTGCGGAGTAACGCGCATGCCGGCAACAAATCTACTCGAAGCATCCGAAGGCGATGCCCGTGATATTGACGACTGAGGAGGAGGGTAAAGTCTGGATGCGCGCGTCTTGGGACGAAGCGAAGGCGCTGCAGCGCCCACTTCCTGAATGCTTCGTACAAGGGGCAAGCACTCGATCTTCTCGTCTTCGCCAGGGCTGCACGTTCGATCTTATCGACTTTTCCCTGGCTGAAGTTGTCGTCCCGGCCCTGAATCAGCTCTGAGTGAGGTCGCATCTTCTCGAGCATTTACGTCTCGACGATCGCGCGTTTGTCCATGTCTTCAAGCACCGGGATGCTCAGACTGCGGGATGATACTTTCGGCACAGCAATATCGGATGCCGCCAACGCCACATTTCGGAATTCCTACCTGAGCCATCGCTAGAACGATCAAGTGCTTCGCGAAAACGCGGTCGCTTACTGGTTGCATTGGGGAATTAGCTGACAAATGTCCACCATCTGAGTGGGATTAAGAAATGGCGCATTTATCGGAATGGACGAGATGCAGGGCGCACCTGGTTCAATCGATGATGTCTCTGCTTGTCCTCGTGGCCTTCATGTCGACAAACAGCGACGCACAGGACCAAAATGCGCGTTCAATCATGCTGAACCACGTCAAGCAGGCCGAGGCTCAAATGAAAGCCGAGTTTGGGCCGAAGGTATTTCTTGGCCGCGCAGAACTCGACGGACCTCACGGTCACGAAACGATCGGACAAGCGTGGGCGCGGGTTTTGATCGCAGCTGGCGCCCCCGCCACTGTGCGTGGAAGGGAGGAATTGGCAAAGAAGGCAGGGCTCGATCCCCAAGCATCAATGGCATACGCGGCTCCACTGGCAAACTTGGACGCCATCGAATATTTGGAAACTGAACTGGAGAAAGCCCATTGAACGCCGATGAACCAAATGTCTAACGGCTAGGTTGTTCAACGATTTTGCTGCAGGATTCGTTGAATATTGCTTCATACTCTCGACATGCGTCTTGCACGCTCTTTGCGCCGTTGACATTGGTTGAAAGACCGCCCTTGGAAATTGCCTCTTCGTACTTCCAGCGAGCTTGACGCATGACGGAGAGCTGCAACTCGCAATGCTGGGCCTTCAGGGTCTCAGCCATCGTCGGACAATAGTCGGTTTCGGCGGGACTTCGATATGAGAGAATGCCCCCGGTTGATCTACTTCCGAAGAAAACGTTGTGACCTGATTGTTGCATCAAAGGGATCTGGAATCCGTCGGCCATAAGTCGACCGTATCCAGCCTGAGCGCAACCGGAGCTATGGTCGGGGGTGGTTATTGCGGGGAGCGGTCCGCCTGCGCAGACGATTGACCAGTCAATAACATCTCCTCTTTTTAGCGTGAGAGGGTCGCCTCCATCAAACGCAAGTTCGTCATAGCGCCTGTCGATCTTCTCAGCGGGGACCCGCGCGAATCCGGCCATGTTCAAGGAGCCATCCAGGCTAGCTACGAGATAGTCATTTTGCCTTGCAAGCACCTTTAGCTGGCCAATCGAGAACAGCATGCCATTGTGGGCATCCTTGATTTTCTCCTCCAAGCCGCGCTGCGTGGCATCGGCCGTTGCCTTTGAGTTCACGCCATCCGAATAGGTAATCCATTCATTTGTGGCGAGGAGCGCCAAGGTTATGATTGCACAGACGAGTTTTGTGACTCCTGCCGGGGTCAAGCGTTGCCACCACGGCTTTGGATTTTCGAAATCCTTTGGCCGGACGCCCTTGATTTCGGTAACGGCCAGAACAGCAACGATCATCGCGAAAACGCCGACGGCAATTTTCAGAGCCATTTCCCATCCGGCCATCACATGTCTCCAACAGGTCTGTGGTGAGCCTTCGCTGGCACAACCTTGGCGATAATAACAGACTGGGGAAACTTCTTTCAATCGGATGATGCATGGGTCGGCCAAGGCCAGGCTTGCCGCCTCCTATGATGCGATCGTAAAGGCTGCTCGTTAGCCTCGTGCCTGACGCAATGCGGCTTCGAGTCGTTCTTTGTGCTCTTCCCAACGCGATTGTTCGGCTTGCGCCTACTCCTCGAGACGCTCAAGTTGGGCTTGAATGCCCGCAGGGTTATTTTCATGCGCTCGACTGACTGCATCCAATGCGCTTTGCGCTTCTTCAACGGCGCGCTGGCGACACTCGCGCTCCCTTGGTCCGGGTAGCCTCTTCCTTGGCGCGTTCGCGATCGCGATGCTTTCGTTCCTTCTCGAAAGCGAGTGCGGCCTTCCGATCGGCCGCGTGGTCGGCGGCCCTCTTCAGATGCTTCTGCACCTTGCGGCTCGGCGACTTGCGGTATGCCTTCTTCCAACTGTCGTCTATGGCGAGACCAGCAGGCAGCTCGGCGTTTTCTTTGAACTTCCCACTTGAGCCGACGGGACGCTTCAGAGCGACGCCCGGTGCCACCGTGGTCGCTGCGATGACGTCTGGATCCTCGCTTTTCTTCGCCGCGCCCTGATGGAAAAGATTGCTGTCCGCGCCCAGGCTTTCAGAGCCAGTGTTCATCGACGGAGCCGCGATCGCCAAGCCAAAGAGGCCGAGCGAGGTTTGGTAAGCCTTCAGCTTCCTAGCCATGCCTAAAGCGCGGCGGGACTTTTGACGGGAGACAGACGCAGAAAGAGTTGGCACGGGGCGTCATGAACCCGACACTCCATTTCGGGGCGGCCTAAATTCAAGACGCTTATCTAATCCCGGTTCCGACAGAGCAGGTCTCAAAAATAGTGAGGTCATCGGGTTTTACTGCACTGCACAAAAATCGCGGCGCGAAACTTATCCAACCCTCCCTTTCTCCCGGTTGACCTACACGCTCTAAAGTTGCAGGCTGTTCACTTATTGTTCCTTTCTGATTAAATCAGCACCAAGTCCCTCTGTTGCAGCGGCATTCCATGAGAGTTGATGCACGTGAGCTATTCAAACATGTCACCGCCGAAAAGTCCGAACTTTATCGGAAGATCATGGATGCGTTCGCCGCGGCCAAGCGACAGTTCCGTCTCCATCTCAGACCCGACGAAGTTCTTGGTGAAGCGCAGTGGAATGGCGCACCTCCCAAGATCGAAGATCTTCAAGGCGCGTTGGCGCAACTAACCGAATGGGGCAATCTCGAGTCGCAGCCTGACACGGCCCGTGTCGCTAGCATCAGCGATTTCTATCGTGCGCGTTTCCTCTATCGTCTTTCTGAAGGCGGGGAGGCGGTCGAGTCAGCTCTTGCTGTATTCAGCCAAGCACTAAGGCGGCGAGCCGAGCTTCAGAGCGTTGCGCTCGAAGACATTGCAAAGCAGCTGCAGGTTCTACGAAACCTCGCGCAAGAACCGGTGTTCGACGCCGCGAAAATTCATGAGACGCTGCGTGATTTGGTTCGAGTCTTCGAAGGTCTCGCCGAAAACGCCCAAGCATTCATGGTTAGCATCGGACGCAGCATCGAGCTTCAACATTCGGATACAAACGCAATTATCGCCTACAAGAAGAGATTGATTGACTATCTTGATCGATTCATCGGCGACCTCGTCAGCCGCTCGGGTGGTATTGCGCAGCATCTTGTTGCGCTTGATCCAGTCATTCGCCCGCTTCTACAGCAGGCGTCACAACGCGAATCGCGAGACGCGGCTCCTGTACAAGAAAATGAACAGGAAAAGCCTTCAACGCAGTCGCTTGATGCTTGGACAGAGCGATGGAAGGGACTGCGAGGATGGTTTGTCAGCGCGGGAAATGATCCGCCGCAAGGCGAAGTGTTAAGATCGAGGGCTCGATCTGCTATCCCGCATCTGCTCGCGGTCATCGCTGCATTGAACGAACGCCGCAGCGGTCGCAGCGATCGATCCGCGGACTTTCGTGTCCTTGCCCATTGGTTTGCGGATTGCGCCAGCGAGGACGAGGCACATCGGCTTGCCCGCGCTGCGTTCGCACTCAATCCGGCCCGGCACTTCCTGATCGGCGCGGAAACAAGCGATCTACCGGCTACGACGCCTTGGAATGATGCTCCGCCCGTGCGCATACACCCGCGCTTGCGCGAATATGGCGAGATGGCTCCGCGTGGCCCGCTCCCGCGCGTGCAGGACCGTCAAGCCGAGCGAGAACGACTCCAGGCGCAATTGACGGAAGAAGATCGTGAAATCCAGGAGGCGCGCGCGCGGCTCGCGAGCGGCGAGCCCACGCGTCTGTCCGAGTTCGGCGAGCTCGATCGTCACGGGTTCCAGCTGTTTCTCACCCTGCTAGGTGAAACGCTTCCAGCGCAGACGCACCCCGACGAGGTTGTCGAACGACAAACTGGCGACGGCCTGTTGCGGGTTCGCCTGGAGCCGCTCGACGCAGACTCGACTGCAGAGATCGCAACCGAAACAGGACTGTTCACCGGTCGCGACCACCTTCTCACCGTAACGTCGATGGAAGCGCGACATGAGTAGCGTGACGGAACAGCAGGACGATCAAATCCGGCGTGGCGACGCCGGACGCCCGAATGGCAAGGCGACCCGCGTCCAGAGCCAGCACATTGGACTGCATCAAGCACGCTACGTGCGAGAGGAGATTTCAACCGCGCTTCGCGCTCTCTTAATGACACCGTTGATGACGTCAGCGCATCCTGATTTCACGGCCGTACGTCGACATTGCGAAACCCTCAGAGAATGGTTCGCGCGCGAAACGGGATGGATACTGAATGTCGAGCGCGACTGCGCTCGTCTCTTCAAGCGTCCTGCTGATCTTCTCGATTCCACGCGTGGCTTCCCGGATTACGATAGACGCCGCTATATCCTGTTCTGCTTGGCGTGCGCCGTCCTTGAGCGCGCCGATCCGCAGATCACGCTCCGCGTTCTTGGCGATCGGCTGCTTGCATTCGCCGCGGAGCCTTCACTGAATGCCTTTGGCTTCAGTTTCACGCTGCAGACGCACCACGAACGACGCGAACTTGTGGCCGTCTGTCGCCATCTTTTAGACATTGGTGTTCTCGTTCGCGTCGCGGGTGAGGAAGAGGGCTTCGTGCATCACGTTTCCGAGACTTCCGAACATCTGCATGATGCGCTCTATGACATCCAGCGTCGCGTCCTCGCCGGGATTCTTGCCGCAGTACGCGGTCCTTCAACATGGGCCGCAGAAGAAGCGCCGCAGGATGTAGAACAGCGGTTGCAATCGCTTACCGCTGAACATGTGCCGGACAGCGACGACGGCCGCAGGACCGCTACACGGCGTGACCTGTCGCGACGCCTCCTCGACGATCCGGTCGTGTACACCGACTCACTCGATCCAGTGACGCGCGCGTACTTCTTAAATCAGCGTGGCCCGATGGGAGCTCGCCTTGCGGAAGCTGCTGGTCTCGTTCCCGAACAGCGCGCGGAGGGATTGGCGCTTGCTGACGAAACCGGAACACTTACCGATCTTTCCATGCCGGCGGAAGGCACCGAGGCGCACGTCACGCTCCTGGTAGCTGAGCATCTTGCGGGTACGCTCCGCGATGGAGGCGAGCCTGAACATCAGATCTCAACTGAAGTCGACATCACGAATTTCATAGAGAGGGTGCGAGAACGCTATGGCCGTTATTGGCGAAAATCTGCACGGGAACCAGGCACGCAACGTGAACTGGCACGTATCGCATTGGAGCGGTTGCGCAAGCTTCGTCTGATCTCAATGTCGGCGAACGGTGTCCGTCCGTTGCCTGCAATAAGTCGCTTCGCCGTCGGACAGGCGGAGATTCGGGAAGCCGGCACGGCGCGCAAATCAGCCGGCCAGCAAGATCACGATGCGCAATAACGGAGCCCAGCCGGACCTGCCCGCTCCCGCCCGCGAGCGGTGGCAGCCGCTTCGCCTCGGATTGGTCGATCTCTTTCACTACGACAGCGAGGAGTTCTGGTTTCGCGATGGACACCTGCTGCTTCGTGGGAATAACGGGACCGGGAAGTCCAAGGTGCTCTCCTTGTCGCTTCCATTTCTGTTTGATGCCCAGCTGAAATCGTCCAGAGTCGAACCGGACGGCGACGCGACGAAGAAGATGGCTTGGAATTTGCTGCTCGGGAAGCACGAGCGCCGGATGGGTTACACCTGGATTGAATTCGGGCGCTTGTCAGAGGACGGACAGCCACGGTACCTCACTCTGGGCAGTGGTCTGTTGGCGGTCGCGGCACGGCCGAACGTCGATAGCTGGTTCTTCATTCTTGACGGTCAGCGCATTGGTGAAGACGTGTGGCTCACGAGCCCGCAGCGCGTTGTGCTGACCAAGGAGAAGCTTCGAGAGACGCTGGCCGATCATGGGCAAGTCTACGACACGGCGGCCAGCTATCGCCGTGCGGTAGACGAACATCTCTTCCAATTGGGTCATGCGCGCTATTCGGCGTTGATGGACACACTGATCCAGCTTCGGCAACCGCAGCTATCGAAGAAGCCGGATGAAGGTAGTTTGTCGGCCGCGTTGACGGAAGCACTCCCTCCCCTGTCCACCGATCTCTTGACCGACGTGGCCGATGCGTTCAACCAACTTGAGGAAGACCGTCGCCAGCTGCAGGACTACCAAGCGCTCGCTCGTTGCGTCGGTCAGTTTACGGATCGGTATCGGACTTACGCTAGGACGCAAACACGACGACAGGCGCGAGGCCTGCGTAGCGCGCAAACAGGCTTCGACAATGCCAGTCGTGCGGCTAATGAGGCTCGCTCTGAGCTCGCAGCTCTAGAAGCGGCGGAGGAAGAGGCTAATGGCGCCCATGGCGCTGCAGAAGAGATCGTGGCCACAAACCGAACGCGCTGGGAAGTGCTGCTATCTGACCCGGCGAACAAGGACGCAAATCGACTGGATTCTGCCGCAAGAGAAGCGAGCGATCGCAAACGTGAGGCCGAACAGGCCAACGCAAGGTCAGCGGCATCGAAGAGCCGCTTTGTCAGCGAACAAAGCGCTACATTTGAACGGGGCGAACGCGTCGCCAGCATAGGCGGCCAGGTACTTGAGATTAGAAAAGCCGCCTTGCCGCTCGCTCAGCTCAGTGGCACCGACCAACAGTGGAACCAGGGACCTCTGACCGGGTCGGATATCGCCGAGCTCGCTGAATTGAACGAGCTGGCTTGCGAAGCTTCAAAAAGCGATCTGCGGCAAATTATTGAGCGACGTCTTGGACAGGTTGCGCATGTGAGGAGTCTACGGGGAGCCGTCGACGAGGCCGAGCGGGATCATGACGCGAAGGATCGGTCACATCAGGAGCGGCAGGTGGAAGCGAAGGCAGCCCAGGCCCGACGTGATGCAGCGGATCAGGCCGTGGAAAGTGAGGGACGTGCACATCTTGATGCCTGGGCGGCGCACTTTGGTACGCTGCAGCAATTGACGTTGCGAGACGCACAAGGATCGCTGAACTTGCTCGCGACGTGGGTTGTTACCCTGGAGGGGGAGAACCCGGCGCGCGGTTCGTTGCAAGAAGCTCAGCAGGTCGCCAGCGAGCGCCTCGCCACGCGCCGCTCGGCGCTCATCGCTGAACGACGGGCAATCGAGACTGAAGAGGCGGATTTAGCGGCCGAGCGTGAGCGCCTTGAAAAAGGCGTGGACGCTGTACCGTCCATTCCGCCATTTCGCGCGGCGGGGGTTCGAGTTGACCGCAGTGGCGCACCTCTGTGGCAGCTGGTTGATTTCCACGAGCGTCTTGATGCCTCGGAGCGCGCCGGCCTCGAAGCCGCACTTGAGGCATCGGGACTTCTCGATGCATGGGTCGAGCCTGACGGAACTGTGCACATCCCGAGTGGGCCGCGACGGCTCCATGATACGGAACTCGTTGGACGGCCGCGTCAGGTGGAAACGTTGGCGCACTGGCTGCAGCCTGCGGGAGATCAAGTCTCGGCGGACATTGTCACGAGCCTGCTACTTGGCATGAGCTGCACGGAGCAAGATAGCGGCGAGGCGGAGACCTGGCTATCGCCGACCGGATGCTTCCGAATTGGCGCGCTCTCCGGCGCCTGGTCCAAACCCATTGCAATCTACATAGGTTATGCCGCCCGCGCCGCGGCTCGTGCGCGCCGGCTTGAGGCTATCTCGGTCAGGCTTGAGGAGCTCGCTCAAGCACGAGCTGCTCTCGAAGATCGCTTTTCGGAGCAAGCGCGCGACCAAGAGCGTGCCGCGGAGGAGTGGCGTGGTGCCCCTGGAGACGATTCATTGCGAGCCTGCCACGCCGAAGTTACATCGGCTGCCCGTGAATTTACCTCGGCTTCCGGTCGGCTCGAGCAAGCCGCGCAAAGACTGGCGGAATCTGTCGAGCGCCTAAGCGGTGTGCGTTCGATCCTGCATAAAGACGCTCGGGACCTGCATCTTCCCGACGACTACGCTCAATTGAACGCCGTCGACACCACGCTTGCGCAGCTGGCGGAAAAGGTATTAGCGCTCGCTCATGCGGCTCGCGAGTTGCGCCAGGCTCAATCGGAATTGCTGAAACAACAGAACCGTGAACGAGATGCCAAACAAGAAGCGGACGCAAATATTGCGCACGCAGTCGAGCAGGGGCGCAATGCCAGCGAGGCGAGGATACGGCTGGAGACGCTGCAAGAAACCGTAGGCGCGAAGGTTGCCGAATTACAAGCCAAGCTTGAGGCCGCCCGAACCGCGCTCGAGCTCAGCGAAGTTGATTTGAAGAGAAAGGGAGCAATTGCCCGAAGCGCGAGCGAGGAACGGGCGCGGGCGGAGCAAAAAGTGACCTCAGCCGACGAGCTATTGCAGGAGCGGATTGCAGGGCGTCAACAAGCCGTTGCTCGATTGCAGGGATTTGCTGCGACCGACCTTCTGCCGATCGCCCTTCCTGAAATTGACCTACCTGACTCTCGAGTAGCGTGGACGATTGAGCCGGCGCTGACGCTCGCGCGCCGAGCCGAACAGGCCCTATCAGACGTTCCGCATGATGATGAGGCGTGGAAGCGGATCCAAAGTCATCTCTCTGTGGATTACACCGAACTCGGCCGCGCCCTTAGCGCGCTCGGTCACCAGGCCCAGATGGACCAAACGGCCGACTATGGATTGGTGGTCACTGTCGTCTATCAAAATCGGCCGGAAAGGCCGGATCGGCTTACGGAACGGCTCGAGTATGAAATTGCTCAGCGTCGAGAGCTGCTGACGGCACGCGAGCGAGAGATACTGGAAAATCACCTCCAGGCCGAGATTGCCGCGGCGATCCAGCGATTGATGCAGGATGCGGCTCGGAAAGTCGATGCCATCAACGAGGAGCTGTACAAGCGACCAACGTCGACCGGAGTCCGCTTCAGGCTGCAATGGCTTCCGCTGGCCGAGGGGGCCGAGGGGGCGCCCGTTGGATTGGATGCTGCCCGAAAGCGGCTGTTGAACACGAGCACGGACCTTTGGAGTCCCGAGGACCGCAGCGTGGTCGGAGCCATGTTGCAGGATCGAATCGATATCGAGCGGGCGAACGCGGATGCGACGACGGGCGGTAGCCTTCTCGATCAATTGAGCCGAGCTCTCGACTATCGTCATTGGCACGGGTTCACGGTCCAACGTTGGCAGGACAAGCAGTGGCGCAAGCTGTCCGGGCCTGCATCGAGCGGCGAACGCGCGCTTGGCCTGACGGTCCCGTTGTTCGCGGCGGTCGCCAGCTTTTATAGCCAGAGCGGCTCGCCCCACTCTCCGCGCCTCGTGTTGCTCGACGAGGTTTTTGCCGGCATTGACGATTCTGCGCGGGCCCACTGCATGGCATTGATTCGTGAGTTCGACCTCGACTTCGTCGTAACAAGCGAACGCGAGTGGGGGTGCTATGCTGAACTACCCGGCGTCTCGATCTGCCACCTTCAGAGAATTGAGAATATCGATGCAGTACACGTCTCCCGTTGGACCTGGGATGGCCGCGCCAAGCAGCGTGAAAATGATCCAAATCGAAGGTTTGCAGGCGCATGATTGACGGGGACGGCCGTCTCCAGCGTCTGCTCGGCGGCGATGCGCTGGCTCCACTTAGAAAGCGTCTTCGACAGCGCTTCGAGCGAGGCCCCTTGGATGGCAAGATACAGGGGCTTCGGCTTTCGAATCTCAGCAGCGCCGAGCATGCGGCACTTGCCGGGCTGATGGGTCGACCGGCTCGTTTCTCAAGTTCCATGCAGGTCGATGTGCAAATGATCGACGCCACCCTGAGCCGAGCAGGTGTCGCACCATCACTGCGCGACGCGCTGGAATCAATAGACGGTCCGATCATTCACGCAGAGACGGCTCGGGCCGAGTTGAGAGCAGGATGGTCGAAGGCGCTGTCTGGCGCAACCCACCAGGATCTTTCGAGCTTTCTCCAAACGCCCTTCGGGATGGGCCTGGTGAAGCGGCTCTCGCACGGTGACACAGACGTCGCCACCCGACTTTGCTCGCAGGCAGATATTGTGCTCAAGCTTCTACCAGCCAAGGGTATGACCCGGGCGCAGCTGGCGGCGAAAAGCCTTGGCGACGCGCACGCGCTCGACACGGGACAAGCCGTAGCGACGTTGGTACTCGCGATTTGGCGCAAGGTGAATCTTGACCGGGACATTTGCGACGACGCGCCAGCGCTTGAGAGCGCCAGGGTTCGCGACAATGGCGAGGAGCGGGTTCGTGACATTTGGGCCAAGGCAGGCATTCTGGTCAATGAACTCGCACGGCCTGCCCTGTTTTTGAACCTCCAGATCAGCAGCGGCCGCTTGTTGCCGCTGCCGTCAGGCGAGCCAACTTACGCCTCACTTCGCTTTTTGTTGCGGTCCGATCCCCTCTGGATGGTCAAAGGACAAGACATCTACGTTTGTGAAAACCCGAATGTTCTCGCGATCGCAGCCGACGAACTTGGCGTGAACTGTGCGCCCATGGTGTGCACTGAGGGAATGCCTGCCGCCGCCCAACGCGCCATATTGCAGCAACTCGCAATCGCGGGCGCCCGCCTGCACTATCACGGAGATTTTGATTGGCCAGGCTTGCGCATCGCCAATCACGTAATCCGTGAGTTTGGGGCCGTACCCTGGCGGTTCGACGCCAAGGAATATGTGGCGGCAGTGGCACGAGCGCCGCGACCCGGCTTTGCATTAGCCGGCCTCGAGGTCCACGCCTTATGGGACGATGCTTTGACAGCATCGATGCGAACCCACGGTCTTGCGATCGCCGAAGAGAGCCTGACCGACGACTTGTTACGGGATCTGGCTCGATGATCGTCCCGATCTACCCTCGTCGTACACGGGCCATTGGCGACACGAATGCAGCGTCTTGCGGCGGCGCGCCAGGGAAACATCAGACGTGAAATCCTTACCCTTCCACTTGTCGCCCCACGTCTCGCCGGCGGTTTTATAGCCCGGTAACAACTGGAGTTCTCTATCCTGCGATTCAGGCGGCATTGGCCGCCGGAAGTTTCCAGGACCTCGGTAACGTCCCGAGCCTGCCGGGGATGCCCCGCGCCGTTCATCAGGCGCTCGATCGGTGTGGCGTGCGGACATCGACCTTTCATCCCTTCCCCATGACGTCGATCGCTTTGCTGATTTGTTGCTGCTCGAGACCCGCTTAAGGGAACTTCTTCCTTCCTCCAGGAGACTGCCGCGTGATCTGCGTGACGCCGCAATGTCGCGCGTGTTCCGATCGAAGACCTGCTTGGGCCTGTCACACTGGAAGGGATTGTCGAGATCGATGCGGTCTGGCGCCTTTTGCTTAACGAAATCGCTAGGTTCACTGATCTTGCGTGGGATACCCCTGTCCAGAGTGAGAATGCATGGTTAAAGGGCACGGCTCGCCGTAGAGCGTCAATTGCTCCGGCCAACGGTTCGGCTGGCCACATGCTCCAGCTTGATTTCTGGCGCCGATTTCTGAATGCGCATTGCTTCGCGAGGAGACTGGATCTCTATGGGACGCGGCTCGCCCTCATGCACAGCACCGCCCAAGGCAATCCCTTCAGCTCCGCGGCATTCAAGCGACCATCATCGACGATATGCAACCTGCGGATATATTCGGTTTCATCGTGATAAAACGTATAAACGCTGTCGGCTTTGGTTAGTCCATGTAGCCGTATTCCTGCATCTCTCAGCTCATCGATATCCATCCGAATGGTCCTTAGCATAGACGATCTCATCGGGTTTTCGTCCATGAGGCTGGAAGAGCGCAGGGCAGCTGCAGCGGCGCTGATCAACATGGGGAGATCGTCGATGCCAGCCACTTGGCTGAGCTACGCGGGCTGTGCCGATAGTGGCGACGGCAATTACACGACAACCCCCTGATGGCTCCTTTCACAGACGGCTGTTGACAACGCGCTATAGGTATATTACTATAATCAGGTGAATGATCTACTGCGCGCGATCAAGCCCACGGTTTTCGTGGGTTCGAGCAAAAAGGACCTGCGGGCTTTTCCCGCGGCTGTCCGAAGCGAGATCGGCCAGTCCCTTTTTGAAGCGCAGCTCGGTGAACACCCGCGCAATGCGAAGCCCCTGAAAGGCTTCAGCGGGGTTCTGGAGATTCGCGACAATTTCGACGGTGATACCTACCGCACCGTCTACACAACGCGTTTAGAGGGCGTCCTGTACGTCCTGCACGCATTCCAGAAAAAGTCCACCAGCGGCATTGCCACACCGCAACGACACATTGACCTGGTCCGGCAGCGCCTCCGCGACGCCGAGGCTATCCACAAGGCAACAAAGGGAGACCGATGATGAGCACGAAGAAGAAGCTGCCCGCCCATAGCCGGGGCTCCGGCAACATTTTCGCTGATCTCGGCCTGCCGAACGCCGAGGAGCACCAGCTCAAGGCCGCCCTCGTTGTTCAGCTGAAGCGGTTGATGGCGGAGCGGGAGATTACCCAGACCGAAGCCGCCAAATTGGTCGAGATGAAGCAGCCGGACCTGTCCAAACTGCTTCGGGGGCACTTCAAGCTGGTTTCAGTGGAAAAGCTGCTGCGGATGCTGACAGCGTTCGATCAGGATGTCGAAATAACGGTAAAGCCACATCGGAAGCGTGGCGAGGTCGGCCGGATCACATTCATTCCGGCCTAGTACTACTGCTGAACGGGAGGGGTCATGACATTCAAAGCGACCGCGGCTGGGGACGCGCATGAACCCACAATTTACTGTCCCAATTGCGACCACGAGATTCGGCTCACCGAATCGCTCGCCGCTCCCCTCCTCGCGGAGACCCGGCAGCGTTTCCAGGAACAACTTGCCACTAAAGACGCCGAGGTCGCACGAAAGACCGAAGCACTCCAACAGGAGCGCGAGAAGCTCCAAAAGGATCGTGAACAGGTCGAGGACCAGGTCGCCAGCCGACTGGCGGCGGAGCGAAGCCGACTCGTCGCCTCAGAAGCGAAAAAGGCGCGCGAGGCAGCCGCGGCCGAAGTCCAGGCCCGGACGAATGAGGTAGCTGAACTCCGTCAACAGCTCGATGCGAACAACGCCAAATTGGCGGAGGCGCAGCAGGCGCAGGCCGAACTCATCCGCAAGCAACGCGCACTCGATGAAGAGAAGCGCGAGCTTGACCTGACCATTGAAAAACGCGTTCAAGCGCAGATTGACCCGATCCAGATCAAGGCTAGGCAAGAGGCCGACGAGGCGGCACGGCTGCGCGTCGCCGAAAAGGACCAGACCATTGAATCGATGACGCGCACCATCGAGGAGCTGAAACGCAAGGCTGAACAAGGATCGCAGCAGTCCCAGGGCGAGGTGCTGGAGCTTGAGCTCGAGGAATTACTTCGGGGCCGGTTTCCGACCGACACAATCGAGCCGGTCGGAAAAGGCGAGCTTGGCGCCGACGTGATCCAGCAGGTCAACGGGTCGATAGGCCAGCCTGCCGGCATTATTCTCTGGGAGACGAAGCGTACCAAGACGTGGAGCGACGGCTGGCTTGCAAAGTTGCGGGACGACCAGCGCCGCTCCGGCGCCGACGTCGCCTTAATCATCTCCCATGCCTTGCCTAAACGTATCGAGCAGTTCGACCTGGTCGACGGCGTCTGGGTGGCTCATCCGCGTTGCGCATTGCCCGTAGCGGTTGCGCTCCGCCAAGCGCTGATCGACGTGAGCACCTCGCGCCTCGTCCAACAAGGTCAGCACACCAAAATGGAGCAGGTCTACCACTACCTGACGGGAACGAAATTCCGGCAGCGTGTTGACGCCGTAGTCGAGAAGTTTAACGACATGCGCGAAGATCTCGACAAGGAACGCAAATTTATGGGACGCCAGTGGGCCAAGCGGGAGACCCAGATACTGGCCGTCATCGATTCCACGGTGGGAATGGTCGGCGACCTTCAGGCCATCGCTGGAAAAGCCATGCCGGAGATTCCGAGTTTGGAGGTGCCATTGCTGGAAAATGACAACGAACTGGAGCGAAAGCTAGGATAGCACTGCAGCAGCTGGTGCTCCGGAGCTACACTGCTAATCGCAGATGAATTATGTCAGCTTTCGGAGTCGATCGACCAGTTGAGCGTACCCGACACCGTTTCCGCCGGAGAAATGCCCGCACCACGCGGCAAGGAACTGCTTCTCTAAATCCAATCTCTTTTCGCGCCGTAGAATGATGGCAATGCGCCAGGGATAGTACGGCGCCGGGACTTCGGTACTTGGAAAATGCGTCGGCTCCGCCCTTTCGTGAATATAAACCATGATCCGGCCCCTACCACGCGTAGTTTGGGGCTAGTCTCTTAATCTTCAAGGCATTCCAGTCATTTCATGATTAGATTAACGGCATTTATCTCTTCATGCCCAATGCCTTGTACGCAAAGATAGGATGTCTACCCCGAACCGCGGCCTTGCCCCGGCCGGGCCCGCGCCGCCCGGGCGCTGTTGGCATGGTCTCAGCAGGACCTCGCCACCAACGCCAACATCGCCACCTCGACCGTCGCTGACTTCGAGCGGGGACGGCGAACGCCGGTGCCCAGAACGCGGAAGCCATACGGGCCGCGTTCGAGCGTGCCGGAATTTCATTTCCGGAGGGCGGCGCCGTCATGGGGCCGGTACTGCCGAAGCTTGCCGACCTTACAAGACCGGCGTACCGATCCGATATGTGAACGGCACCCGACCTTGCTCAATGGGCGGAGCGGCGCGACGGCCAGGCCTCCGTGCCGACCTTGATCGCCAAGCTGGTCCGCGCAAGGGGAAGCGCGTCGCTGCATTTTCCTTCTGATGAAGCGGTCCAGTTCGCCAGCTGGATGGCACCACCCACGCAACGGCCGCTCCCCCCGAATCCCTCGCCGCGCTTCCCGCTGAGATCGCCAGTTCGCGGGATCTGACAGTGTGCGTCGCCGAGGTCTCAAAGCTGGCACCAGTCGGAACGGAGCTCCAACTCAAGTTGGCCGCGGCAGAGGATGAAGCCCGGCAATTGCGGGCTCTTGCGACTTCGGACGAGCGAGCGCTGCGAGACTTGCGAGAAAACATTGTCGCGACGCAATTCTTTAACGGGCTTGATCCTGCATGTTGTCCGCGATGCGAAACCAAGGTCACGACCGCGCGAATAAAGAGGGAGAACACGGATTCAGCTGCTCACTCTGTTCCGAACATATACCCGTCGATCAGCTGGAGGGGGTTAGCGATTCCATCGAGGAAGCCGAACGGCGCATGACGGCCTCGCGCGCGGCCGCTTCGCGCACCGCGCGTTTGAATGGGAGCGAGAGTTTCGGCTCGCTATCTCCCTGCGTATGGCTGAGGAGTTCGCGGTATCCATGCACGAACGCCTCCTGAGGGCAGGTCTGCGCCGGGCCCGCAACAGCCACCGGAAAAAGATGGGCTTCGCCTGAATTCCCTAAACTTACGCCGCATCCTTTGACCGGATAAGCGGCGTGAACAGGTTCTTCAGCGCCGTATCGTCAAACACATCGTTCGCTTTGGTCTTTGAACCCGGGAATGACGGAGAATCCGAAACTTCGGTCTCCTCCTCAAGCTTCGTTATGCGATCCTTCACTCTCTCAACGGCGCGCGATACCGCCTGCGAGCTCAGTCCCACGCGCTCTCCGAGCTTATTGATCGTAGCGATATGCTCCAGCAGCGTTGACTCTGAATCCATTTCTTCGACGACCGTCCCGACATTCTCGATTTCATACCGGATCGCGTCATCGACGGCATGGAAAAGCTGGTCGGTCAGATGACGTCTCCAGTCATCGACCGCGTCCGATATTTTCTCCAGCTCTTCGGAGGTCAGGTTCGTTTCAAGCATGTCAACCGCGGCCGCTTCGAGATAGTCCGCCATCTCATCGGCGCGTGGCAGCTCCTCGAAGTAATCGCCATCCCTTAGTTTCGCGATCAATTCAATCGCCTCTCCGCCGTCGCGCCAGGAATCGAGGCCGCTGACAGGTGATTGGGACAATTCAAATGCGGCATCGGAAAACCGCGTGTCGTTCGTCTCTCCCCACCATCTGATCAGTAACTTGATACGATCCGTGTTCGAAAGCCCCTTCGCATATCGCTGTGAGATATGCTCTCTTTTGACGACCATCCACGTCGGCAATTTCGGAAACTCCTGCGCAACATCGGCAAAGCAGAGGGCAAACTTGATGAGCGCGTCACCAGCGAGCGCCACCTTGACGCCAAATCGCCAGACGCCTTCAGCCCAGTCGGTCTGGCGGGCGCTCCGCGCAATCTCCAGAAGCAACGGCTCGTCACTTAGATAGCCCGTGAGATAGTCGCGCAAAGAAGGATTGACGAAACCGACGTGAGATCCCCTGATCGCGACGAAGTCACCCTCAAGGGTTCTTAAGGATTCCTCGAAATCCTTGGGGCCATGACTGTTGCCATATTTGGCGCAAAGGCGGGGGTGAAGGCTCTCGTAAGCATCCCGAAGATCCTCGACGGTCATGCCGTATTCGGACCCGAAAAACAGCGCGATCAGGAGATGCTGGCGTGTCTTGGAGATATGCATGCGAAATGCAATGTCCCACAACTGACCGGGATGATCGAGCGCATTAATGAATGCCGCGGGATAGGCGTCGGCCGCACTGTCGCCGATGCGGTTCACATCAGTCATCCATTCGATGATGCGCGGATTGAAGTTCTTGTGATCGACAATTCTTGCAAGCTCACCGCTGCTGATCAGCGACGCGATATGGTCGGAAGGCGTACCCGCTACCAGCAGATGGTTGTAAAGAATGAGGGCCTTGATACGGCGGGTATAGATGCCGACGTCGAGAACATATCTACTAATATCCAGTCGCCGATCCGCCAGATATTCCGAAATCTGGCGCGCCTCTTCGAAAATATACGCCCTCGTGGTGAGGATGAACCGCGCATTCGGCGAATTGCGGACGCGTTTAATGAATCTCGCCAGCTCTGAATCCTTATGCGCCAGCGCGTGGCGGTCGAGGGCGACCTTCCCGAGAAAATCGTCGAATAGAAAGATCTGTTTGGTTTGATCCTCAATCGCGGCGAGCCCGTCTTCCAGGCTGCGGATGGAGATCAGCCCCCATCCCTCGCCGCTATATGCGTAGCAGAGCATTTCGGCCAGGGTTGTTTTCCCTACGCCCGGCGGTCCCGAAATAATGACGACATGGTTCGATTCGAGCGTATCGCGTGCGCCATCGAAACTTGGATTGGGCGCATAAACCCGGACCTTCGCCTCGATCTCCTTCTTTGTCATCCTGTTGAAGGCATGAGCCGCCGACCGGACGATACGATCGAGGACCGCGGCGTCGGACAGCCAGAGCTTGATGTGGGATTTTACGATATCCGGGTATTTCCTCAGCAGCCCGTTCAGGTCACCGGGTCCAAGGATGTCGGCTTCGCTTTTGAGCGCCGGCCCGATAAGGCCGGCAAGCTCCGACTTATTCAGAGGCGTGAGCGGGCAGGATGTGGCCAGGACGTAGCGGTCCGGATTCAGCTTGGCAATCGATGCGCTCTCGCGCTTTATCTGCGCCTTCAGCGAAGCATACGAAGAGCGTGCATAATGTTTGGCCTGAAGTATCGTGGCCGACGCGCCTTTAGAGTGGCGGCCGTCGACTCCGCCGTCGGGTCCCGGCGCAAAGGCCTCGAATCGGATGCCGAATTCCCGCCCAACAAGATCGCGAACAAGATCCTCGAAATCGACGGGCGACAAATTTCCGAAGTCATAAGCCATGCTACAGCTCGGTATAGAGCGGAATAGACGCGGCATGAGCGTCGATGATATCAACGACCTTCTTTTCAAGCGGCAGGTTTTTCTTTTCAGTCGCCCAGAGCGTCTTGAAACGCTGAACCGTCTCTGCGGCCGTATCGAGCACCAGCTTCTCGCGCAGCCTCGCTTTGGCTGCCAGGTGTTTCAGCTCGTCTTTCGAGAACTCGCTCATCTTTTTCGTGCGCGAGTATTTGAGCGCCATCGTGTCATCCGGAATGTAGGGTATCGTCGAAAGCAGGTCATATGCAGGCGACAGGGTCGGCGTCTTCCCATCGGTGTAAATGAGGGACCAGTTCTTGAGGTGCATGTCGGCGTTGCCGATCAGGGTGCTGAACACGAGCCTGCGAACAAACTCCGCGATATCGGCATCGCCAGTCTCAATGCCCAGCACGCCGGCTATGCGGCGGTAGGTGGCGTGTTCGTATTTGCCTTCCGGATAGATGCTGAACACCTGTGCGAAGTCTTCGATGTGGACGGGCCCCTTCTCGCCGCGATCGAACCGCCTGATGGCCATTGCCTGTCCTTTCACCTCGCCGATGCCTTCCGGCAGTCCGTCGATGGCCTCAAGGTCCAGCAACTCAAGGTCGGGGACATCCATGCCCATCGCTTTCGCGAGAGTCATCATGGAGTACTCGTTCTCCGGGACGCCCGGATACTGTTGCGACGGCAGTTTCACGATCCATGAACCGCCCACGCCTTCGACCGGAATAACGAGCCCGCCTCCCCTCTTTCCGTTCTTCAGCGCCGAGAACTTGAGTTGAACGCCGGCGAGAGAAAAGCGCAGCATGTTTCTCCGCTCTTCTGGCGTCGTTTCTGCTTCGACCTGCGGCGGCAGTTCCTCGCCGTCAGCCGGGCGAACGGACACAGCGCCGGGCAAGTCCTGACCGAGCATCCACAGCAGAAAGAACTCGCCGTGCTCTTTTACGCCGGCCCGTTCGGCGAGGTACTTTCGGAGCGGCCCTTCCGGTAGCAGGTTCGAGAAGAACGACGGAACAACCTGACCGACGGGTTTGAAGTCGGTGATAAGGCCGCCATATTGGTCCTTGAAGGACAGGCTCAGGATCGGCCGATTGGCGTCGTCAATATAGGCCTGATCGAATGCGAAGAGGTTGCGATTGCCCTGCACGTGCGTGATCGTGCCGACGGCGCGGCCTCCTAGCTGAACGTTCAAGACGGATACATCAGGCATCGTCGTCCTCATCGTCTACTGCATATGCTGACCTCGGCGCTTCCGAGGGGTTGTGCACCAGGTGATTGCGAAGGTCGCGCAGCTCTCTGGAAATGGCGGCAACGGTGCCTTTCGATTGCGGGCTTGCTTGATACCGCTTTAGCTTGTTGATGGCATCAACCACAATCTTGAGATCATTCTGACGAAGCGGGGCGCGCTTGAAAAACCGCAGACTTTCGGCAATACGGTCGAGGTCGGCCGAGCTGCCGTACAGGTGCTTAAGTTTGATGACGAGACGTTCACCTCGCTCGATTTCGCGCAGCGCGGCCTCGCCTTGCTCGGGAGAAAAGCGATCCTCGGCCGGCTGACGGATGATGCCCTCCACGGCTGGCAGAAATTTCTTGGGCACAAGCACGACTTCGAGATCGAGCGCGCGCGCGATCCGGAGGAAACTCGACAGCCCTGGTTCGAGGCGGCCTGTCTCCATTTGAGAGATGTGCGCTTGCGACAGGCCTGTGCGATCCGCCAGCGCGCGCTGGCTCATGCCGGTTTTGGCGCGCCGGCTCTGGATCTCATGGACCAGTTCCTCAGACTCGTACGACATCGATACAATATCCTGATCAAATTGCGACTTCGATAAGTATAGTATATCAGCGTGTCGTTGTCGAGACATTGATAAGTATATTTATCAAATGCCGACACTGATAAGTAAACTATATCGATAACGGGGAGGGAAATGAGCAAGACCCAGGAAAAGGAACGGCGGCCCGAGCGCCGCAAGCCATTCGCCTTTAGCGCTCATGGACGACCATCTGGCCGCTATCGGTCAGGTCGCGCTGCGCGGTCGTATCAACCTGATCGAGCTGACCGCCGAGCAGTTGATTCAGCGGCAGTCGCCGGTGATCCGGAAGGAGCCGAGCAAGTTTTCAACCGTCAGAAAAATCGAACTGATCAAGAAATCGGTCGGCTTTGCGATCGGGAGCATAGACATAGGCGACGCCCGGCGGATCGGCGCCGCCCCATGGCCGGTCGTCTGCCGCATAGGCCCAGAGCTGACCGGTCTTGGTACGCCCTCGGCCGGGATCGAGCACCGGCATCGTCCTCTCGTCGGCGAACAGCTTTGGCCGTTGCCTGAGCTTGCCGAGGAGGCGCTCATGCAACGGACGCAGGTGGAAGGCGGCTTGTCCTACCCAGTCCGCCAGCGTCGAACGATCGAGCTCAATGCCCTGGCGGGCGTAAATCTGCGTCTGCCGGTAGAGCGGCGAGCGAGTCGCGCGGGGGAACCTCACCCCCGCGCGCTCCCAGAACCGTACGTGAACCTCTCGGCTCATACGGCTCCCAGCATTCGGCCTTGGCCATAGAGAAGCGGCCAATGAGCGAAGAGTTCGGGCTGAGCCCGGACCAACTGCGCCAGCCAAGCCCGAGCGTCGCGGGGACGCTGACGGAAGCGCTTGAACTTGCGAGCCGCCCATCTGAGGATGCGCGTCTATCCGACGCATCGTCGAATAGAGAGCAGATTGTAGAAGTGGCTGTAGTAGTCGATCCACCCCCGGATGTAGGGATTGAACATCCGAGCGAGATCGTGCAGCGCTTTGTCGCTGCGCCGCTGAAGGCCCCAATTACGCAACGTACGCCGGATATCCTTCAGCGCCGTCGGACTTGCTGCCGGCAAGAACGACACTCCATAGAGGCCGCTTCGCCATTTCGCCAGCCTCGGACGGACCGTATATCCGAGGAAGTCGAAGCTGATACATCCGTATTCGCCTTTTCGGTTGGTATCCTTGCAGTAGACCAGTTTGGTCTTCTGCGGATGGAGGCCCAGACCGCAAGCGGCGAACGTTCATCAACAGCACGCCACAACCTCAGAGCTTCAAGTTCAGTCTGGCAGTGACAGATCGTTCGAACAATATGTCAGGCATCTCCCGCACTATCCAGATGTCGAACGCGTAGTGCAGGAACAGGTTCGCGAGTACCGACCGACGGTACAGGAGAGGAAGAGGGGAGCGGCCTTGGCCATGACGGGTTGAGGGTCGTAGAAGAGTCTTCCGGCGCCCGATACGCAGATTGTTGATGCCAGCCGCCCCCCCCAGCTTCGGTTACAGAGTGGATGTGAGCCGCGGCGAGCGCGTTGGTCGGGTGTCCTCGGAGTGGCTCTGTCGTCCGGCGGATGAGTTATCTGTCACTCAACGAATTGGCCTGCACGATGCGCGATTGCCCGAACCGCAGCCGGACGCGCGTGGTTGACAGCGCGCTCATCCATGTCGAGGCGAGCGGTACCGATCCTGATCCCTGGCCTTGATGCTGTCCAGCTCGGACATGCCGCTCGCCCCGACCCACTGGAGCTTCGGCCAGCTTGCAAGCCAGGTTGGCGCGCCGGCCGCTTACCTGCGGCAGCTTCCCGCGGCACTCGCAGCAATCAACCTGCAATATGGCCTGACCGCCGATCGCGTCGAGCAGATCAAAAACGCTCTCGCGCGCGCGGTAATGTTTTTACCAGCACCGGTCACGAGCGTTACTCGCGTTTCGTTTCGAGAGTTTTTGAATCGCAGAACAAGATACTCTGAACGACAGCCCTGCAGAGTGAGCTCGTTCGATCGAAACAATACGCTTTCGAGAGGGAGTATGAAAGACGGCGGCGGGGCAGTTTCTTCAGCAAACGGTGCCGTAGCAGCCGCTGCACCCGGCTCAGTTTTACCCGCATGGGGTGCGACCAGATGTCAGGTCCCCGTATTCCGCGTGGGTGGACATCATGCGACAACGTTGAGAGAGCTATGGCTTGCTGAATTGCGATAGACTGCACGGACCAGTGGAAGGCCCCTGTCTGCTTCGGAAGGTACGCATTTGGTCTCCGAAAGCGACCTTGAGCTCGCTCTTGATTTCGTCCGGGCTCGGGCCGCCGGACCGGTCGAGGGCATTTTTGGTCCAGGGTCGATGACCTGGCGGATCGACCGAGAAGCCATCACCTTTTTGGGCGCCGGTCGTGCTTTGCTGCTTCAGCTGGCGCATCCCTGGGTCGCCGCCGCCGTGGCCGAGCACTCGCGAACCTTCGCGGATCCGATCGGTCGCTTCCATCGAACCTTTGATGTAGTGTTTACGATGGTGTTCGGCTCGCTCGATGCGGCCCTTACCGCCGCCCGGCACCTGCACCACCGCCATACCATGATCTTCGGCCGCCTGCCCGAAGCAATCGGTCCGTTCGAGAGCGGCTCTCCCTACCGCGCTAACGAGGTCGCAGCGTTGCGCTGGGTTCACGCGACCCTCGTCGACACCGCTCTGGCCGTCCACGACCTGATCCTGCCCCCGTTCACGGTCGAAGAGCGCGAGCGCTATTGGGCCGAGAGCCGGCTGTTTGGAGCATTGTTCGGGCTGACGTCGAGCGACTTGCCGGCGGATTGGGACGCGTTCGCCGCCTACACCGCGGCGGTGATGCAATCGGATACATTGTCCGTCAGCACCACCGCGCGCGAGGTGGCCCGACAGATCTTCGCCGGCGGGCGACCATGGTTGCGGCCGCCGCGCTGGTATCAAATCCTGAGTGCCGAGCTGCTACCGGACCGGTTGCGCACCGGCTTCGGATTTGCCTTTGACCAGCGCGACAGGACGGCCGCAGGGCGTGCCGTTGCACGAATACATCGCATCTATCCCAAAATACCGACGCAGCTTCGCTACGTCGGCCCCTACCAGGAAGCTCAAGCGCGACTGCAGGGAACGCCGCAGCTGGGCTGGACAACGCGGTGCCTGAACAGGGCCTGGATAGGACGCCCTAAGTTGGAAGAGCGCTGGAACAGGTGAAGCAGTCCGGTACAGCCGCGGACGTAGCGGCGATCCTTTTATACCGCGATCGCGGTCCTGCACGACCGGACCAGGAGCTCGAGTTCGGCGGAACGCGGCTGGACAGGCCGACGCTGCCCCACCCGCCTATGTTGTCACCTCCCGCAACAGAACTCGCCATGCCGGTCGACCGTCGCCGTTTCCGGGTCAACTTTTACGTCGACGGGACGGAGGAACAGGCTGCACTGTTTTATGAGTTCTTGGTCAAAAGACACGTCCCTACAGACCACTTGCTCCGGTCGATCGACAGGTTTGTGAACTCCCGCCGCCTCTTAGGCCTCCCCTACGGCCGACGAGCGTCGCTTCAAAGAATGCGTCGTTTGCACCAGTAAATCGGCCTCCCGGCTGTCGCCTCGGGTCACGAGCGGCGGTAGAGGACCGCACACGGAGAAGTCCGGTCCTCCCGCGACAACCGACACGCGAAAGACTTACGTATCAGATTCTATTTTCACCAAAACTTCCCCGGCGATGATTTCGGGGTCTCCAAGATTAAGGTCATGCAGGCTTGCTTGAACGAAATCGAGCACTTTATCGTTCGCAGCATTGGCGCTTTCGCGGTCCTCGAATATCATCACAGCGACACCGACGCCATCGCCCCCATCCAATACGTAATAAGATCTGAATCCGGGCGATTCTCTTAGGATCTGACCGATGCCGCTTTTGGCGCGGCGAGCAGCATCCGCAACCGAACGAACCTTGGTGTACTTTCGAATGAAGATGTACATCAGCCACCCATGCGTCTCAGTCCCAACCGGCACATCAAAGCATATTGGGCCTGTACTGGACTAGGACCAACTTCCGCGTTGGTGCGTCGATTTAGTATGGCGCAGCCACGTCCGATCTCCCCCAAAAACAGCCGCGCCAAAGTGAGGGGCACGGTTCAGACACCAAGGGCGAACAGGCGACATGGGTCGAAGCCCTTGCGCCGGAGTGTCACAGACTTATGTGAGAAGCGGTGAGCACTCGCTCATTGCGACTGCCAACCCAGCAATAATCACAAAAAGCCAAGGAGGATCGCATGAAATTCCGTCCGCTTCACGACCGCGTCGTGGTCAAGCGTATCGACGCCGAAGAGAAGACTGCCGGCGGCATCATCATTCCGGACAGTGCCAAGGAAAAGCCCTCGCAGGGCGAAGTCATCGCCGTTGGCCCGGGCGGCCGCGATGAAGCCGGCAAGCTGATCCCCATCGATGTCAAGGTCGGCGACCGTGTCCTGTTCGGCAAATGGTCGGGCACCGAGGTCAAGATCGACGGCGAGGAGCTTCTGATCATGAAGGAGAGCGACATCATGGGTGTTCTCACCGGCGTCGCCGGCTCCAAGAAGGCGGCCTAACGCTGACCGCCGCAAACGCTCGTCCCTGCCTCGCAGGTGAGAGACGAATTTCAATTCAAGGAGGAAAATATGTCAGCTAAAGAGGTCAAACTGGGCGTCGATGCCCGCGATCGCATGCTGCGTGGCGTGGACATCCTCGCCAACGCGGTGAAGGTCACCCTCGGTCCGAAGGGCCGCAACGTGGTGCTAGAGAAGTCGTTCGGCGCGCCCCGCATCACCAAGGACGGCGTTGCCGTCGCCAAGGAGATCGAGCTCGAGGACAAGTTCGAGAACATGGGCGCCCAGATGGTGCGGGAGGTGGCGTCGAAGGCGGCGGATGCTGCCGGCGACGGCACCACTACCGCGACCGTGCTGGCTGCGGCGATCGTCCGTGAAGGCGCCAAATCGGTTGCCGCCGGCATGAACCCAATGGACCTGAAGCGCGGTATCGATCTCGCGGTCGAAGCCGTCGTTGCGGACCTCCAGAAGAACTCGAAGAAGGTCACCTCAAACGAGGAGATCGCCCAGGTCGGCACCATTTCGGCCAACGGCGATGCCGAGATCGGCAAGTTCCTCGCCGACGCCATGAAGAAGGTCGGCAACGAGGGCGTGATTACGGTCGAGGAAGCCAAGTCGCTCGAGACCGAGCTCGACGTCGTCGAGGGCATGCAGTTCGACCGCGGCTACATCTCGCCCTACTTCGTCACCAACGCCGACAAGATGCGCGTTGAGATGGACGACGCCTACATCCTGATATACGAGAAGAAGCTCTCCTCGCTGAACGAGCTGCTGCCGCTGCTCGAGGCCGTGGTGCAGACCGGCAAGCCGCTGGTCATCGTCGCCGAGGACGTCGAAGGCGAAGCCCTCGCCACCCTCGTCGTCAACCGCCTGCGTGGCGGCCTGAAGGTCGCGGCCGTCAAGGCTCCGGGCTTCGGCGATCGCCGCAAGGCCATGCTGCAGGACATCGCGATCCTGACCGGCGGCCAGGCCATCTCGGAAGACCTCGGCATCAAGCTCGAGAACGTCACGCTGCAGATGCTCGGTCGCGCCAAGAAGGTGATGATCGACAAGGAGAACACCACGATCGTCAACGGAAGTGGCAAGAAGGCCGACATCGACGCCCGCGTTGCCCAGATCAAGGCGCAGATCGAGGAGACCACCTCGGACTACGACCGTGAGAAGCTGCAGGAGCGTCTTGCCAAGCTCGCAGGCGGCGTCGCGGTGATCCGCGTCGGCGGCGCGACCGAGGTCGAAGTGAAGGAGCGCAAGGATCGCGTTGATGACGCGATGCACGCGACCCGCGCGGCCGTCGAGGAAGGCATCCTGCCGGGCGGCGGCGTCGCCCTGCTCCGTGCCTCCGAGCACCTCAAGGGCATCCGCACCAAGAACGACGACCAGAAGACCGGGGTCGAGATCGTGCGCAAGGCGCTGTCGGCTCCGGCCCGCCAAATCGCGATCAACGCGGGCGAGGATGGTTCCGTCATCGTCGGCAAGATCTTGGAGAAGGATCAGTACGCGTTCGGCTTCGACAGTCAGACCGGCGAGTACGTCAATCTCGTCAGCAAGGGCATCATCGATCCGACCAAGGTCGTGCGCACCGCGATCCAGAACGCCGCCTCGGTTGCCGCGCTCCTGATCACCACGGAAGCGATGGTTGCCGAGCTGCCGAAGAAGAACGCCGGCGGCCCCGCGATGCCTCCGGGCGGCGGCATGGGCGGCATGGACTTCTAAAGTCCGCGCTCAAGCGATCCAAGAAATGCAAAACCCCGGCAGCGATGCCAGGGTTTTTGCTTGCGCGCAAACTGCCCGAGGTCCTCTGCGTAGCGCAGCCAATGCCGATGATGCTTCGGCACAACCTCACGCCGATACAGGAGCCTTCCGCTGCTCACAGCACGCATGTTATGCACAACACTCTCCATAAATATACGTTGGCTTGATTTGACAATTTCAAAAAATTGTCCGCGAGAGTCGCAAACCGAACCGACAGTCGCGCCTTCGTCCCGCAGAGTAGTGTCGGGGCGGGATCGAAGCTCACCCGAAACTCAGAATCGAACACGGAGCGTCAGCGCTGTCGTGACGCATGCAAGCGTTGCGAGGAATGCTTTCGCGCGAGAAGGGGACTGCGCCTTGAGTGAAAGTGAAATGAAAGTCACGATGAACGGCACGAACATCTTCGGAATGCCGTTGTTGGGTTTACCGAAGATCGCATTGCCCGGAGTGGTTGGCGATCTAACTGTGGAGAGCTTTGCTCGCGCGCGCACAGCCTCTGAACAGATGACCGAGGCGTTGAGCGAAACGTACTCGCGCAACGCGGGCGTCGCGACCGATTACGGGCTCAAGGTGCTCGAAATCTCTCACGCCAATACCGCCTTCGCGTTCGATTTGCTCGCCCATCTGCTTGGCAGCGGGTCGGCGTCCGAGGTCTTGACCTTGTCCACCGAGCGAGCCCGCAAGGCCTTCGACCAGAACAAGGAATTGTGGGAGCTCGGCCAGAGGCTTGCGACAGACATGCGCGGGCAAGTCAAGAAGCACGTCGACAGGGCTCTCCATCACGCCGCCTGAGGAAGGACGGCAGGCCGGCTGGCACAGGAGGCTTACGGCTCCGCGCCGGCTCTAAACCTTGATATAGTTGAACATAAGGTCGGTTGATCGCTACAATTGTTTTCGCGTCTTCCTTGACCCCACTTGGCTGACGCACCTTCCAAGTTGACGGCCCTGGCTTGCCCCGCCGGGGCCGTTTTCTTTGAGTCCGTCCGGGCGCGACAGCGGCAAAAAAGCCGTGCGACGCGCCCGCGATGTTCAGCTTCATTCCGCGTATCGCCCAGCGCGACATCGAATTGGGCGGCGTGCTGATCCCGAAGAATTTCGCCAGCGCGAACCGGACGACGTGGCCGAAGCGGTGCGTGGCGACGGTCCCGCAGGCGCTGCACGCCGCCGTGAGGCTCTCGGCGAACAACGCGCGCAACTTCCCGCCAATCTGCCCCCCTCAGCATCGGCGTCAAGTAGCCGCACCCGATGGCTCAATGTCATCGACAGTCAGATCGAGTAGCGGTTGCCGCACTGAAAAGTCTCCCATGCAGCTTTAGCGCCAGCGATGTCGATCATTGTGGTTGCAAGAGTATCCATCAAGCGCGTTCAATCGAACGGAACAGCATGGCGCTTTGTACGAAACGTGCCGATTTGAAGCCGGGAGAGCCCACTCGGGTAAGAAGCGAGATAGTTCGTTCGTCGCGTACCGTGCTAGTGAGTACGAAGCCCTCAATGTTGCCATTGTGTCAGCGCGCATAGGTCACACCTCAATTCGTGCAGGATCAATCGGGTCGAGATCGCGTAGGCCATGGTGGAAAGGCTGGTAACGCACTATTTTTCAAGATGTCCCCGTTGCGGGAATAGCGGCTCTGACGATGCTATTCATAAATGTCCGAACCGCGGAACAGTTTTTTGCGAAGAATGCGGAAAGTCGCGGCTCGGAGACGTGTGTCCGTACTGTGATGATGGCTTCGCGCCAGAAGTCGGGCAAATAAGATAGAGCGCGATTCTGCAACTGCCCTTTGATCGAGGTGAAACGCGAATGCGCCATCGTGGCCAAGAGGATGGCGACCAGCCTAGGCTTACTTCTCAAAAGTGAAGACCACAGAACTTGGGCATCGGGAAGCTATTGAGTGCGCCGCGCGCCGTTGATCAGCAGCTTGACCTCAACATCAAGGGCGCAGCTAGCACCTAGGCGAGCGGCCCTGCCGTGCAGAGAGCACAACAGGGCCGCCGCCAAGGCAGCAGCACCAAGGGCAACGGCACTGCGAAGTCCACTTAGCCTGCAAGAAGTAAATATACACGGAATCGACTGCTCTAAGGTTGATCTTGATAGCGCAGGCGTATCGTTGGAACTTCTCAGAGAAGACTCGATCCCGTTGAGCCAGATGTATCTACGTACGATCTGTACCGTATTTGCTTGAGCCGATGCTGCAGGATCTGATACCCATCATACAAGTCGCGTTCGCGCGAGGTATTTCGTGCATATCTAGCATCTTCCGACGTCTCGCGGCCGATCTTTTCGAGCGGATGATGTGAAGATGAAAGAAGTACCCGCACCTCACATTTAGTATGACGAGCAAGCCACCGGGCAAGAGCAATTCAAGAAGGTCTTTGATATTATCTTTGAAGAGGTCTTGAGGAGGTGACGTCATTCAACACCAACCGATCTACTCCCATAGAGGAGCATTGGTTTACCCGCGCTCGATGAGGCACTCAAACGTCGGCTGCGGGAGATTTACCGCACGCCCGATCCGGCGGCATTGCTGGCACAGACGCGGGGCGCTCAAAATGAGCTGGTAAGCGTGATCAGCGGACTGGAAAGCTAACGATGGCTGTCGCGCCGGTGCAAAGCTGACTTGGCGAGCTTTGCCCGCGAGCTCGGCGATGGTTGGAAACAGGGTGAGCAGCGAAGTACTCATCGGCGCCGCTACGTGCGGCGCAAACCTGTGCCACGTCGGCCATCGATGCTCGCCCCCTACATTCCCATCATCGAGGAATGGCTCGCCGGCGCTCCGCACTTGTCCGCGGTCGATCTTCTCTCCCGCCTGCAAGCGCATGCGCCCGGTCGGTTCGGCCGCCATCAGCGGCGTACGGTGCAGCGATTGGTGAAGAACTGGCGATCAAAGGCCGCTCGACAGCTCATCAGCAGCACAGAGATCAAACTATCGGTCCAACTTCGTCTCTTGCTATCTAATCCCGACAGGTTCTTTCGCGGAATCACCGCAAGCCGCTCGCTCCGGCGCTCTGGAGGCCGCGCTTCGCGAGCGACTTGCTCCGATTTGCGGCACGCGATCCAGAAGACATCAGGGTGCGCTTCGGTAACATTCTCATCTGAGGCAATATGAGGGAGCAGTTCCGGATGGCGTTTGACACCCCGGCTTTGCTTTTGGAGGGCACTCTGGGCTATCGCAAGTTCGGTGATTACGAGGAGGCGCAACCTCCGCGAAATGAAATCTAAAACGCGAACGGCACTTCTTCTAAGATGCCGTGGCTAGTTACGCGGCGATCAGGGATTGAAGTGTGCAACAAATCGATTCTTGCAATCGATCGAGTGCAACGTACTGATACTGGCACCGTGCATGCCAGTGGCGGAAAGCCTACGCCTCCTTTGTGGGGAGCTGCAGGCGCTTGCAGTGCTGTGACCCAACTGTCGAAGAGCGTCGGTACGGGAAATCCGTACGCCACGTTCTGGAAACCGGGGGCCGGACGCCTCCGGTGACCCGGTGCTGGTGGCAAGAGTTCCCCAGCGTACTCACCCGTGGCACTGCGCAGTTAACGACGAAAACCAGTCTACTCCTATCGGCTAAATCCGTCTGCCCGTCAGCTTCTGGAAAGCTGAGCGCGCCACACCATGAAAGCGCGGATGCCTAGACGGCGATGCCGCCCAGTGAACGCAGTGGACGCGCACCTTTCGGGGTACTCGATGCTCGACCGGAAGCGTGCTTGGCACCATTTTGGCCGTAGCTCGGAGGCCGGCGCTCAACGCGAGCCTTTGAAATAGTTCTCCGCAGGTCGCAACACGAACGACCTTCGTCGAACGAGGGCTCGAGCGGCTCCGTCATTTGAGAGGATAGACAGCATGGATTTCAACCCAATGGACCCAGCGAACACGAGCCCACGGCCCGACGCACCACGGTTCTCCGATTGAGCGGGCTTTGAGCATGAGCCGAGCGCATTGCAGGCGCTGGCCGAAGCCCCCGATTACGACCAGGATCGGATTTGGCAGGAGATCGCACCCGCGCCATCGCGGGCAGAGCCATCTCGAGCTGCGGAAGCTTCCGATTTCGGCAGCGATTCGATCTGGCAACACCTTGAACCCGAACGGATGCGTTATGGGCCATCGCGACCCCGCCCGTCGCGAGCCGGGCCGTCGTCGTGCGGGCGCTGGGCGGCCAGAACTCGAAAACTTCGTCCTGCAAAACGGACGTCGCGCCAAGGAGTACTTGCGCGACTACGACGCGTGACTTTGCGCCGCGACTCTCTGACTTCTGAACGCAGCCAACCATCCGGTCAAATGCGGCCGGTTTCCGCTCGATCAAGAAAGCCGACAATGTTTGAAACACTAAGCCGTAGAGCCAACGATCCCCTGCTTGCGCTGATTGGGCTCTTTGACGCAGATCCCCGACCAGACAAGATCGACCTTGGGGTCGGCGTCTATCGCGACGAGGCCGGCCATTCGCCGATCTTTCGTGCCGTAAAGGCTGCGGAGCATCTGATTTGCGAGACCCAGAACACTAAGGCGTACGTGGCGCCGGAGGGTGATCAAACATTCCTTGATCTTTTGTGGTCGTTGGTTGGCGGGCATACGCCAACCATCCACGCCTCTGGTGTGCAGACACCCGGTGGCTCGGGTGCTTTGCGGCTCGCTGCCGATCTGATTCGCGGGACCGGAACGGGTAAGATCTGGCTAGGTCAACCGAGTTGGCCGAATCATGCAGGAATTTTCTCGGGTGCCGGTCTCCCGGTCGAGACTTATCCATTCTTTGATGTTGCCTCGCAGACCATTCTAGTTGACAGCATGATGAATGCACTACAACAGGCCGAGCCCGGCGACGCAGTTTTGCTCCATGCTTGTTGTCACAACCCGAGCGGCGCTGTGCTGACGGCGGACGACTGGCGTCGGATCACCGCGATGATCGCTGAGCGCGGACTTACGCCGTTGATTGATCTTGCCTATCAGGGTTTCGGTGCCGGGCTCGACGAAGACGTCGCCGCGCTTCGTTCGATAATTTCTGCCGTTCCAGAGGCGCTTATCACGGTGTCCTGCTCGAAATCATTTGGACTGTATCGCGAGCGTACGGGCGCGGTGTTTGCGGTCGCGTCTTTGCAATCAGCTTCAGAGATTGCTCGGTCCAATCTTGTTGCTATCGCCCGCGCCAGCTACTCAATGCCGCCCGATCACGGCGCCGCAATCGTGAAGACCATCCTCAACTCCCCCGAACTATGCCGGGACTGGCGTGAAGAGTTGGAATCGATGCGTCATCGCCTCCTCGCGTTGCGCAAATCTTTCGCCGACGCATTGGGAGGAAGATGGTCGAATGCCGTCGCCATCGGCTCGCAAGAGGGCATGTTTTCCATTCTGCCCCTCTCTCAGACCGAGGTGCTGAAACTAAGGGAAAAGCACGGCATTTACATGCCGACATCAGGCCGCATCAACGTCGCCGGCTTGAAGCGCACCGATGTGGCGCGTGTCGCAAGCGCGATCAAGGGGCTGTGAGTTCCGCACTGGGACATGGACCTTGATAGAGGCCTCAGACCGCCGTCAAAGGTTCGATTCCCTACTGGCCCGCCTGCCAGATCATCCCCTCCAGGCGTATCCGCGAACTCCTGCCTTTGAACTGGCGCCCTCAGAGCATCGCTCACGCCGCCTAATCGCAATCGGCGATCCGCCCAAAGCGACCTGACCAGGGCCCTCGCCGATGCGTACGCCTGACTTCAATCCGATCGAGAATTCCTTCGCCAAGCTCAAAGCGCTCTTGCGTCAAGCCGCAAAACGAACCGTCGAAGGCCTCTGGAGCGCGATTGGTGGCATCATTGATCGCTTCACAGCAACCGAATGTCGCAACTACTTCATCGCCGCAGGATACGCTGTAACATGATCGGCGAATGCTTTAGCTTGCGCCGCGGTCTCCTCCACGTTGGCGAGCTTCAGCTCGAGCTGCTCCAGCAATGCGCGTCGCTCGGAGGACTGTCCGAACTGCTCGTGGCGGAGCTTCTTGATCGTGAGTTTGAGCTTCTCGATCAGCAAGGCCCCCTGGGCTTCGGCTTCCGCGGCCAAACAGGCGGCTCGCTTGGGCGAGCCCCCCGGTGTAGTGTCCGGGAGAGCCACTCCAGCCAGCTCCATTAGCCCAAGCCGGGATGAGCCAGTCGAATCTGGAGGGACCGCCGATTGGCGACGAGGTTGTCAAGGTGCAGCGGCTCGTGCGCTGGCCGCTCTCCTTGGGCCAATCGTCGAACCAGCGCCCGCGTGCCGTCCACCACAAAGACGCCGCAATCATAGCTGTTCCGCTGCTGGGCCATGCTGGGTGACTCCAGGCGGGCACGCAGCCGTCGTGCGAGCTGCGCTGCCGCCTCGTGGTTGTGTCCCCGGACAGAGTCGTAGTGATAGGCAACCGGCTCTCCTTGCGTGTGGCAATCAAGGAGCAGCAGTGACCAATGCGTGCCGGGGCGATTAGGATCCATAGCGTCGTTCACTGGCAGGAACAGGAAGTCGGGACCATTACCATTTGGATCGTAGCCGATGCGCTTCAACGCGCGGCGCATGTCGGGCTCGGCGCCGAAGCGCAGTTGATAGTGAGCTGTCAGGGGGTCTACGAACTGCATCTGGGCGGCGAGTTCCGGACGGCCCCGCCGCAACTCCTCCGCCAGGAGCTCGTAATCCCTGTGGATATGCTTATCGCCCAGCCATTCCTTGGCACCGAGCTCTAGTCCACTGCGGCCGTAGGAGGAGGCTGTCGGATCCATAGCCCCGATTTGAGCACCGGCGGATGTGCGCGGGAAAGGCGCAGAACGAGCATCATCACGCAGCTCCGGCAGCGTGGGCGGATTTAGATCAATCACCTGCGGTCTGGGCGCATCCCGACCAACAAATGATACAGAACCAGCGTAGGTGTCTGAGCGAACCCTGGCAGGATCGGCTGGCGCAAGGTGAGCATCGTCGCGCAACTCGGACGGCGGTGGCGCATTCAGATCAACAAATGGCTCAAGACCAGCGTAGGTGTCTGAACGAACCCTGGCAGGATCGGCTGGCGCAAAGTGAGCATCGTCGCGCAACTCGGACGGCGTTGGCGCATTCAGATCAACAAATGGCTCAAGACCAGCGTAGGTGTCTGAGCGAACCCTGGCAGGATCGGCTGCCGCAAAGTGAGCATCGTCCCGCAACTCGGACGGCGTTGGCGCATTCAGATCAACAAATGGCTCAAGACCAGCGTAGGTGTCTGAGCGAACCCTGGCAGGATCGGCTGGCGCAAAGTGAGCATCGTCGCGCAACTCGGAGGGCGTTGGCGCATTCAGATCAGCAAATGGCTCAAGACCAGCGTAGGTGTCTGAGCGAACCCTGGCAGGATCGGCTGGCGCAAAATGAGCATCTTCGCGCAACTCGGACGGCGGTGGCGCATTCAGATCAACAAATGGCTCAAGCCTGCCCTTAGCATTTGACGCGGGCCAGGATGGTGATCCTGGTTCTTGCAGCTTTTCACTCAACCAAACCCAAGCTCCAGCGCTTAGGCTGGCCGGCGTTGAGGGAAGATCCTGCGAAGAGCCGGAAAACCGATCGCCCTGCACGGCCGGCGAGCTCGGCTGCTCAGGGCCTGGCAGCCCCAGCTCTCGGTTCGCCTCGATGAGTGTCAAATAGCTGCGAAGATGCGACAAATCGGGACCGTGTACTCTGCCTCCAGTCCGTTGGAATGCTACCACGTCATTGTCGAGGGATACCTGCTCCCTGCTGGAGCCGTTTAGCCGCCCGATGATGCTCCCTTTGCCATTCCCTCTCAGCCACGCACTCAGCGCACGAAGACGCCTCGCCCGCTGTTGCGCAGACTGCCTCAGCTTCGCAGTCGGAGTTTTAAGATCTTCCAGAGCTTGGCTCAGCGCGCCCTCGATGAGGGGCGCATCTTCTGGATGAGGAACTAGGCGACGGGGGGCACCGAGGACGCGGGGTTCGGGTGCGTCCACGTCTTCACCCCCACGCAGCAGCCGCCGGAGATGATCCAGAGCCGATCTAATGCGGTTCTGGGGGTCACGGCCCAAGCTCCTGTACTTCGCTAATTCCTCATCGAGCGATGAACCGTCTCGCAGCCGAGAAGCTACAGGGCCCCTATGACTTGCGTTGACCCAGCGGACAAAAGTCCCAAGCCCGGAAACACTGTTGTTGATGGCCCCTGGGGTGAGCTTGCGCCCCTCGGCGTCTACACGAAACCTCGCCAAGAGCTCCGCGTCTTCGGCCGGAAGCTGCTCGCCGATCAGTTCGTCCGGCGACGAGACCGGAGCTTGCCTCTGCGATGGTGACGTCGCTAGTTGATGGGATGAGGTCTGCATCAGCTGCCGCTCAACCGCGTCGCCCTGCGGAGGCGGCGAGGAGCCGGGTCCATCCATCGTCTCCAAAAGCAGATCCTGCTGGTTCGCAGGCAGAGTCTCCGGCCAGCTGACAGCTTCGTTCGACCCGCTGTGCTGCGCAGTCGCGGTGAGGGTCGGCTTCGTCTCGGCGCGAACCGCGTCTTCGAGATCAGGAAGGAGGCGAATATGACGCAGGAGTTCGATCGCTCGAGCACCCGCCGGCGACCTCAGGAGATGAGCCAGTGCGGCTCCGGCTTTTCTGCGGCCATGGGGGTCCGCCTCCTTATACCGACTGACATCTTCATCCAGCGAGTCGTGGCCAAGCCGGGCAGCAATGCTGGGCTTATCGTTTTCACGGAGGTAATCACTGAAATCGATAAGAAGAGTTGCATAGCTCCTGGCGGTGTTGGCGGTGCTTGGAGGTGCTTCTTCCTTGTAGCTTTTGATGAGATCCGCATCCTGGGGATAGGGATTCCGCTCAACCCGGCTTGCAAACGGCGTGATGCCGCCCGGCGATTGGGAGGCTCGAAGATGATCCAGTGGGGTAGCAATGGCCTGCTCCTCCTTCTCGGCAAACTCCTGGGCATCCTTGTCCAGCGAGCTGTCGTAAAGCCGGGAAGCAATGCCCAGCTTGTCGTTCTTCACGAGCCAATGCCCCAAGCTGAGAAGACCACGTAGATTGCGACCGATCGTGCTCTCGGAGGCCCCAGCTTTGATGAGTGCCGGCCTCAGCCCCTCAATAAGAGAGGCATCTTCGCAGTAAACAGGATCTAGGCTGCTACCTGCGAAAACCAATTTTGCGTGGCCGGGCGGTAGCGCCGAGGCATTCAGCATCGTTCCACCGCCTTGACCGTGCGGAGGCGGCGGAGATGGGTGCCCACTCGACCGCATGATGGGAATCTGCTCGCCTGGCATGAGGATGGTGCGGTAACGTTCATCCGTCAGCTCGTCGTCCTGGTGGCGCCAGTTCACGGGATCAGGGGACTCTGTAGGATTCAATGCCGAGCCATGCCGCGGTGGCTGAAGACACGACGATGCAGCGGCTTCGTCGACCGTCCCAAAGAATAAATCTCGATCATCCCCCTCAGCGAGTGCCGCTGGCCAACTGAAGGCGGGCTGCGACCCGCCCTGCTTAGCCGCGGCTTCAATGCTCCCTGCCCGGGCAGTGATTGACGCGACTCCGCCCGGCGACTGAGAGGCGCGGAGACGATCTAGTGCCGTAAGAACGAGGTGCCTCCGACTTTGATCGAAGATCGCAGCGTCGCTGTTGAGCGATTCGTCGTTAAGCCGAGCAGCCACTCCCGGCTCGTTTTTTGCAAAGAGCCACTGGCTGAATCTGCGAAGAGGACGAACATAATTCGTCTTAACGGTGATCTCCTCGTACCCCGCCTTAACGAGTGCTTCTTGAAGTCCGGAAATCAAGGGCTCGTCTTCGGGATGAAAAGGCGGACCGTTGAGTTTTCTCGCTCCATTACGCAGATGATCAAGTGCCGCGCCGATACTTTTGCTACCCCCAGCGTCCTTGTAGCGCTTGATCTCTTCATCGAGCGGTTCGTCCTCGTTCCATTTCTCGTCCTGAAGCCGAGCAGCAATGCCAGGCTTGTTGTTTGCACGAAGGTAGTGGCTGAAATCCGTGAGAATGGATGCATAGGTTTTGGCGGTACTTGAAGTTCCGGCCGCCACTGCTTGCTGTCTGTATTCTTTGATGAGAAGTCCGTCCTTGGGATAAGGAGTGAGGTCAGGGCGGCCTGCGATCGGTACGCCTCCCTCCGTCAATTGAGAGGTCCGCAGATGAGCTAGTGCCCAACGCACGTTCGCCGTCCCACCTTTGGTTATGAACTCCTCGACATCCTTGTCCATCGACTCGTCATGAAGCCGATCAGCAATGCCCGGCTTGTCCTTTGCAAAGAGCCAGCGGCTCAAGCTGAGCAGATAACCGACGTAGCTCGTGGCGGTGCTCTCGGCGGCTCCAAGGAGCGCCTGCTTAAGACCGGAAATAAGGCGAGCATCCTTAGCATAAAGCGGATCCTTGCTGCGACCTACCAAGACCCAATTTGACTGAACGGTCTGGAGCGCTGCCGCGCCCGGCACCGCCTCATCCTTTGCGGCATTCGCCTCAGATCGCGATGCCTCCGCTTGATGGGCGCGGACCTGCATGAGCACAGGAGCGGACGGGACAGCGATCTCGCTCAGCTGCTGCTCAAAGGCCGCCGCATCTGTGGACGGAGCCGGTGAGCTCTCTTGCGGGCCCGCGGTGCCCGATTGTTGACGCACCCAGTTGGTGGATTCGAACTTCATTCGTTCTCACTTTCGGACGATAGGCCAATTTGAAGCCTGAGGTCGGTTGTGATTTGCCACGGAATCGACTCGGCAGCATCGAACCCAGCAGAAAACTATCGTGAACGCCCCAAAATGCCGCGTCGAAGCACTCCGACCGCGCGCTTCAGTCTTCTTGCAGCGATCGCCAGCTATGATCGCCTCTGGAAACCCTGCTCTATGTGCGATATCTGTCGAGAACCTGACGTGGAGCCGCCGACTTCCTGCAGCGGACACGCAGGCTGCCCCCATGGCCGGAAATCGATAAGGAACCTCCCGAAGAACGGTTCTGTGGGCGTTCTTGAGCCTTCTTGTATGATCGTGCCCCGTGGCGTGGTGTAGCTGAGTGCGGGTCACCGGCATGGGCCGGATCGGTCAGTGGCGATAGCCGGAAGGCTGACGGCGGGATCATCGCCCAACGGGGCGATGGTTCCCAGTGTCATGTAGCGTCCACGCTGGACGCCCCACCCGACATTCTGCTCGAACAGGATTGCGCCGACCGGACGGGTGATGGCGTCTTCATCGGGAAAGATGCCGACCACTTCGGTCCGCCGCCTGATCTCGCCGTTGACGAAGCCAGCGCACGCTAGGCTCCCCCCGCAGCGTCGCCGCGGTAGCGGCTGGTCGAGGTCTGGTAGTACTGCGCGCGGATGGCCGCCATGGCCTCGATCAACGCTCCCCAGGGCGCGGGAAAGCGTTCTTTCGCCATCACCCGGTCCAGCATGCGCGTAAGGCCGGCCAGCTCGTCGTTGAGGAACTCCACCACAGGCATAGCCGGATAGCGCTGCAACAGGAGAATCGCCGCGTTGTAGGCCTCGCCGGCCGACCTGTCCTTGTCGCGTCCATGCAGGTCGTTCTGCAGGCGCCCTATCGCGGAAATGAGCCGCAGGACCTGGCGAAACGCCGGACGCGCGCGCAAGGTCGCCATGTCCAGCCCCCACAGCAACGACAGGCAACAGAGCACGTTCGCGTAGGCGATCGAATCGATGCCGTTGTGCAAGTACTCGGTGTAAGACCAGCGTTCCGCTCCCGCCGCTTGCGCGTATCCGGCGCGCAGCGCCGCGCAGTAGCACCGGGTATCGTCGAGAAGCTGAGCATAGTCGCGACGATCGTAGGCGAGCGCGGCCAGCGAAGCGCGCAGCACAGCGCAGCCTTCGAATCCGGGAAGCGCGCACGGCACGCCCTGCCCCAGCGCCTGCTCTACCGCGGCGAGCTGCTCCGGCGCGATCAGGCCAAGATCGTTGCAATCGTCGAGCCAGAACAGCAGCGCCAGTTCGCGATAGAATGCCACGATCAGCGTTTCGTCCCGCGGATCGCGGCCGGTGCGGGCGCTGGTGTCGCGCAGGCTCAGGTGGATGCTCTGCAGGATGTACTGGCCACCCCTGACCGCTTCCACGGCATGCTCGTCGGCGAACCCGGTCAGGGAACGCCCCCACTCCAGCACCTGCTGCAGCGCGCGTTCGGTCTGGATCATGGCGTCGCTCCTGCTTCCTCGGCTGGGATGCGCCGTCCCCAACGAAGCGCCAGCCACAACCCGGCGAGTTCAGCGACGCGCACGACCCGAGTGGGGCAATACAGTTCCTTGCCGATCCACAGCGGCGTCTGCGGCAACGCGTGCGCCGCATGGCGGGCGAGCATCCACTCCAGCGCACGCGCCACTGCCTGCGCGATGCGCCGGCGCCCTGTCGGCTCTTGGCTCCCGTCCATCACGTGCAGCGCGAACAGCGCATAGGCGGTTTCCTCGAACGTTGACGCGCGACCCGCGCCCCAGCCGCCATCGTCGCGCTGCGCCAGCAGCAGCGCCGCCAGCGCGCGCTCATCGCGCCACTGCGCCTTGCCTTGCGCCAGCGCAGCGACCGCATGCGCGGTGGGATACAGCCACGAAACGTGCCATTTTTCGTTGTCCCACAGACCGTTCGGGTTGCGATTGGCCTCGATGTAGGCGCTGATGCCCGCGGCGGGCTTTCCCAACAGTCGCAACGCATGCAGGGCATGGATGTTGGTCGACACCGAGGCATTGCGCTCGCCGGGGAAGGTGACGAAAAGCTCGCCGATTTCGAATTGGCGCAACGCATCGACCGCCGGGTCGCGGCCTGCAAGGCGCAGGACGCACAACGCAACGGCGGTGTCGTCCGCATCGGCCGCAAAGTGCAAGGCCGGGCCCAGACCGCGCACGCCCAGGCGGGCATCGAGCTGCGCGACGATCACGCGCACCGCCTCGGCGAGCGCGGGATGCGCGAACAGCCCGGCCAGATGCAGGGTGTACAACGACCAGCATGGCTCGAACACATTGATCGGCCAGACGTTGGGAATGACACCTTCAATGCCGCTGCGCGTCGCCCGCGATGCCATCTGCAGATACGCATCGGCACGCCCGAGCTGCGGCGTGCTCGTCTGTGTCACGGCGTGCGCACGCCATGCGGCTGTGGCCGCCGGACTGATGCCGATGCTGCCGTCGCCGTCTGGGAATGCGGTGGTCGGCGACGTCCCCCAGGCTTCCCAAGAGTGCAGCAACGGATGGCCGCTCGGCAACGTTGCCACAGTCCCCAGCTTGACCAGGCGCGCTTGCCGCAACGGCAACAGCGCCGGATGGCGCGGAAACGCCACGTCGCCCAGCAAGGATGCAGCCTCGCCGCAAAGCTGCGGCAGGATCAGCTCCGCGCCGATGGGCGCATCTTCCGGCACCGCATGCGCGTAGGGATCGGGCTGGCGCTGGAGGAACTGGGTTGCAGCCTGGACTGCGTCGGCAACGCCGGGAAGAGAATCGGCACGCTGCAATGCCAGCAACGCCGCCCACGTGGGCGCATGGCGGAACCGCGAGAAGTCCGTACTTCCCCAACCGCCGTCGGCCTGTTGCTGCGCGACGAGCCACGCGTATGCGTCCCGCCGACCGCTGACCTTGCCGTGGAAGCGCAGCGCTCGCGCCGTGTCGTAGACGGACGGACCGACGCGGCCACCATCGCTCATCTCGCTCAGCAGGCGGCGCAATTCGGAAAGGATCTGCTCGGACAGCGCATTCACGCGGGATGTTCCTTCTGCAAACGATCGACGGGAACCAGATCGGGCAGACACCGCGCACGTCGCCGCAGGCCCGTCGCGGCCCGGCGCCTGTGCGGCGCCGGACGGCCGCATAGGCTTGCGCGCAGCGCGCCACGTGCGCCGCGGCAATGCTGGGCAACCGCTGCGATCAGCGGCGCGGACTTGGGACACGGTGCAGCATGCACCGCTGCCGCCGGCCGATCGCAACGCCACAGGGGCGACGCCATGCGGACGGGCGCGCTCATGCGGACGGCGCGTGCTTGAACAGATACGCGTTGGCCCGCTGTAGGATTTGCGCCAACCGCTCCGTACGCGGCCCCAGCGGCGCGATAGCCTCCCCGGCATCGCGCAACAGATCCAGCGCGAACTGGCGTGCTGCCTGCAGTCCCATGATCGACGCGCAGGTCGGCTTCTGCGCCGCCACGTCCTTGCCGGGGGTCTTGCCCAGTGCCGCGGTATCCGCTGTCACGTCGAGAATGTCGTCGATCACCTGCAGCGCCAGGCCGAAACAGGCGCTGTAGTGATCGAGCGCACAGTACAGCGCAGCGTGCGCGGCATCATCCGCCACTGCGCATAGCGCGCCCATGCGAACGGACGCGCGCACTAGCGCTCCGCTCTTCATCCGGTGCATCGCCACGATCCTGTCCAGCTCGACGTGCTTTCCAACCAGCGACAGATCCATGGCCTGCCCGCCTGCGGCACCCTCGGCGGATACCGCCTGCGCCAGTTCGCGCACGAGCGCGATACGGTTGTCGGGCGGCGCATCCAGGCTCGCCAGGGTCAGGAAGGCGTGCGCCTGCAGCGCATCGCCGACCAGGATCGCAGTAGCTTCGCCGAACTTGACGTGCACGGTCGGAAGGCCGCGGCGAAGCACGTCGTCGTCCATCGCGGGCAGATCGTCGTGGACCAGGGTACAGGCGTGCATCATCTCGATGGCGGCGGCGACGTCGTCGAGCATGTCCGCCGGCGTGTCGGCCAGTGCGCCGGCAGCCAGACAGAGCAAGGCGCGGGTGCGCTTCCCGCCATGCAAGGTGGCGTAGCGCATCGCCGCCATCAGCTCGGTCTCACCGTCATGTTCGGCGCAGAGAAGACGCGCCAGCTCCAGTTCGACCCGCTTTGCGCCGTCCTGCATCCAGATCTCGGGGAGCAGCGCGCCGGATGCGCCGCGCGCCAGCGTGCGCGATCCGCCGGGCGCGGAATCATCAGCTCTGTCGTCCTGTGGCGTGGAACCGGTCTGCATGTTGTTCATGTTCTTGTCCTTGACAGGAAACCGCCACGGCGAGCGGCGCGCCGCCAGGGTGTTGTCGGCCTCACACCGGGCGCGCGCGCCGAGTGCAGCAATGCCGCGCGTCGCCGGCGCCGCTGTCTCGCCACAGGGGCATGCGATGCCAGCTCATGAGAATCCGATGCGAATTTTCATGGACGGATGTGCGGTCGGGTAATAGCGCCGGCCTTTTTCGACGCCGCTCAGCAACCGCGGCCGCACCCCGGCCTCGTGCATGGTCAGCGCCAAGGCGATACAGAACTGCACCAGTTCCAGCCATGCCAGGTGGTAGCCCATGCAGACGTGTGGGCCGGTACCGAACTGCAGCATGTCCACCGGCCGGATCGGCTCGGTGCGTTGCAGCCAGCGCGTCAGCCGAAACTGATCAGGCGCCTCGTGCAGCAGCGCCGAGGTCGAGAAATGCAGCAGTGGGATGCACAGATCGGTGCCCGCGGGAATGCGCCGTTGGCCGAGTCGCAATTCACGCAGTGCGCGACGCACTAGGAGCGGCGTCGCCGGATGCACGCGCAGCGTCTCGCGGAACAGCGCCTCGGCGACCGGACACTGCGCCAGGTCCGCGTGCCGGGTCGGCACCGTGCCCACGCGTTGCGCCTCCTCGACCAGGGCGTCCCACAGCCCAGGCTGCCGCGCCAGCTCGATCACCATCCAGGCCATCGTCGAGGCGGTGGTGTCGTGACCACCAAGCAGCAGCAAGCGGATATTGGCGACCAGGACGTCATCGGAAAGCGCATCGTCGCTGCGATCGAAGGCGCTCACCATGTCGTTGATCAACCCGGTGCGCGAGGCATGTTCGCGCGCGGCGCGGACGAACTCGCGCAACCGCGCATCGATCCAGTCACGGGCGGTGCGGCCGCGCCGCAAGGGCAGTCCGGGCAGGTCGACCGGGGGCGCGACGATCAACTGCAGCAGTTGCCGGTACTTGCGACGCCATCCCGGCAGGTCCTGCGCGGGGATTCCCATGAGAC
Source organism: Bradyrhizobium sp. BRP56 (assembly GCF_020194035.1). Taxonomy (NCBI): domain Bacteria; kingdom Pseudomonadati; phylum Pseudomonadota; class Alphaproteobacteria; order Hyphomicrobiales; family Nitrobacteraceae; genus Bradyrhizobium; species Bradyrhizobium sp. BRP56. Next base: position 45,509 of record NZ_JADYVV010000021.1, on the reverse strand, counting down.
TGAAGATCAGCTTGAGCATCAGATCGCCGGTTTCGCGCAGGATGGTTACGTCGCCGCGGTCGCGCCACCTCTGCACGCGCGCCCGGATGACCGGCGCGAACAGCTCGCCGATGCCGGCCTGGGTCAGCCCCTTGGGCAAAAGCGCCGCCTGGATCGCATCGCGCGCCTGCCGGTGCGCGATGCCATCCTGGGCGACCAATGTTCCGCCAAACAATTCGGGCGCGATGTCTTCGATCAGCGCCGAGGACACGTCCTTGTGCCGGAGCAGTGCGAGAGCATCCGGATCCAGACTGGTCATCAGGTGTCCGGCAGGACCGAAATCCAGCCAGAAGTGGTTGCCCAGCGCCCGTTCCGCGCGCCGCAGCAGGCGCGGCAGGTCGCAGACGACGGCGGGAAGATGACCGACCAAGGGGAAAGCGCCGGGCACGACCGGGATGTCGTGCCGTAGCCGATGCCGACGGTTCAGCGGGTTGAGCAGCATGTCCATCAGCAGCGCGGCGACGCGTCCGCTTCGGCGGTCTCGCCGGAAGGCCGCGCGGCGCGGCTGTTGCCACCGTCGGCGTACGTCGGCACATGCGCCAGCATGCCGCCGTCGATGCACACGACCTGGCCGGTGACGAACGCAGCATCGTCGGAGAGCAGGAACGCCACCAGCGCGGCCACATCGTCGGGGCGGCCGACGCGCGGCAGGAGCTGGTGCCGCCGCAGATGCCGTTGCGTGCACTCGTCCAGCTTGGCGAGGAGACGATCGGTCATGATGAGACCCGGTGCAACCGCGTTGCAGCGGATCTGCGCATGACCGTACTGGGTGGCGAGCGAGGCGGACAGCATGTTCATCGCCGCCTTCGACGCGGCGTAGGACGTCTGCGCGGTGTCACCGCTGAGCCCCTGGCACGACGACATGTTGACGATCGCGCCACCACCGCGGGCGATCATCCGTGGGATGGCCTGCCGGCAGCAGAGCAACGTGCCGCGCAGATTGGTCGCCAATGTCTGATCCCAGACCGCCAGATCCAGGTCGAGGATCGCGTGGTCGCGCGGAGTCAGATGCATGGCGCTCGCGTTGTTGACCAGCAGGTCGACCCCACCGAAGTGCCGCTCCGCCGTTTCGAACAGCGCTGCCACCGCGTGCGCATCGGCGATGTCTGTGGCCGAGGCCAGCGCGCGGTCCGCTTCGGATGCAATTTGCGCGGTGCAGGCGATGGCCGCCGAGCCATCAATGTCAGCGACCACCACTCTGCCTCCCTCGCGCGCGATAGCGAGGGCGCATGCCTTGCCTATGCCTGCGCCGGCGCCGGTCACCACGGCCACCTTGCCTTCAAACCGTCCCATCGTGTCCTCCTGGATGGCATTGGTCTCTCGCGGCATGGCGCTCGGCCCTCCGCTGGAGAAGGCGCAGGGTCGGCGCTGGCGCGCTCGCCATCGCCAGCGTCGCTTTCGATGACCCGAATGGCGGCGACCGGGCACTGGCTCGCCGCGAGCCTCACGGCGGCGTGCAGCTCCTGCGGCACCGTCGCCACGCACACTTCGGCCACGCCGTCCGGTTCGCGCTGGCGAAAGGTGCCCGGCAGCGTCAGCACGCACTGCCCGCTGGTTCCGCACAGATCCTGGTCGACCACGACGCGCATCTCAGTTCCCGTGCGCATGCAGCCGCACCGGCAGCGCGCGGAACGTCCGAAGGAACGCGGAGGGCTCCCGGGTCGGATGCTCGGCCAATGCCAGCGTGGGGAAGCGGGCCTGGATCCGCGGCAGGCTCTCGGCCAACTGCACCCGCGCCAGTTGCGCACCGAGGCAGAAGTGAATGCCGTGGCCGAAGCTCAGCATGATCTTCCCGTCGGTCGACATGCCTGGACTGGTGCCGTAGAACCGCGCGGGATCGAAGCGATCGGGATCGGCGAAGGCCTCTGGGTCGCGATTGCCGGACGCGATGAGCACGCGCACGTCCGCGTTCTTCGGGATCACTACGCCGCCCAGTTCGATGTCGCGCTTAGCAATACGCGGAATGGAGCTGAACATCGCGGGCGCGTCGCAGCGCAGGACTTCTTCGACGAATGCCTTCACCCCGACGGCGTCTCCCTGCAGCCAGTGCCGCTGCTGGGGATACGCCAGCATCGCCAGGACCGCATGGTCGATGGTCGCAGCAGTGGTGGCGAAGCCGCCCAGCAGCATGCCCCACAACATGCTGATCAACTCGGCATCCGACAGCGTGTCGGCATCATCGTCATGTGCGCCGACCAGCATCGACACGATGTCGTGCCGGGGATCGGTGCGCTTGCGCTGTATGAGGCAGCCGAAGTAGTCCTTCACTCTGGCACTGGCCGCGTCCGCCGCGGCGAGCTGGGCATCGCTAGCGTGCGGGCGCAGGCCTTCCAGAATGGCGCCGATGCCGGCGGCGAGCCCGAACATGTCGTCCTGGGGCATGCCAAACAGTTCGGCGAAGACCAGCATGGGCAACGCCAGCGCAAATTCCCGATGCAGGTCCACCGCCTCCCCGCGCTCCAGCGCGGGCGCCATGCCATCCAGGCGCGCGGCCACGATGCGCGCGATGCCCGGCCGCAGGTTGTCGATCTGGCCCATGGTGAAATCGCGCGAGATCAGCCGGCGCAGATGCGTATGCGTCGGAGGGTCCTTCATCGCCAGCGAGGACCCCAGCAGATTGAGCGACAGGCTGGTCGCCGCACGCGGGAAATAGCGCGCCAGTTCGTCCGGCGCCGGAGCCCGAAACGCATCGCCCGTGGCCTTGAGCGCCCAATAGATGTCGGCGTGGCGGCTCAACAGAAAGAGGCCCGACCCCGCGCGATGCACCGGATCGTGCTCGCGCAACCAGCGCATGAACGGATACGGGTCGTGGATGCACGCTGGCGACGCTAGTTCAGCGAATGCGTCCCCGCATGTCGCCGTGGTTTCTTGCACGTCCATCCTGGTTACCTGTTGACTGGCTGTTCGGCGCGCGCCATGCGCGCCGGCAAATTGCGGAGAAGATCGCGATCCCCGGCGGCGTCCACCACATCACCAGAGCACCGGCAACTTCTCGAACCCGCCAGGATGATCTCCTTCAACTTCAGTTCTTCGGGCGCCACGGTCAGGCGGACCGCGGGAAAGCGCGAGATCGAACCGAACACCGCCTTGAGCTCCAGCTTGACCAGCGCCAGCGCCGTGTCCGTCCCGAAGACCATCGCACTGCGATTGGTGATGATGCGTGAACAGAGCAAATCGCGTGCCGAAGTGATTTCGCAGGCCCAGCAGGCACTCCATAGCGGCGCGTAGTGTCAGGTTTCTGGCGTTGGAGTCTCAATACCGACAACCGGTGCAGCAAGTGCCGACAAAGGCCCGCTCTTGCGCTGAATGTACAGGGCAGCCCTTGCGCGATATTTCGAGCATCCGGATTGGCTGCAGCAGGTGTGGTTCGCCGGAAACCACTTTGATGTCGGCGGCAGCATCCGGAAAACGAAGCCCACCTCTTCGACATCTCGCTGGGTTGGATGGCGCATGCGGCCGAGAACTTTCCCGACTGCAGGACGCTGTCATGGGTCATCTCCACGACAGGAGCCGGAGGTATCTCCTCCGTTCTTAAACCCGTCACGGCGAAGCCAGTCCGCCTCTTACTCTGATGGGGGCGTTGCGGTGTTCTCCCCGCAGAAGGGGTCGGCCGAGACCGCAGGCTTGTCTGCGCGAAATGCGGACATACCGCCTATGCTCCGCGCGAAGGCCGGACCGGCCAGCTCGACTGGAAACACCACCCGGGTGCCCCACAACTTTGTCCCTGGTGGACGGGGACGCCGGCCAGCGTCGATATCGTTAGCGCGCAGCAATTTGACGGAGCGCAGGAAAGCCCGCTGCATGCATTTGCGGGATCGCGTGCTATGGAAAATCGCCTGTGTCTCCACGAAGTCCAGCCGACGGCATGACCGACGGCGGGGCGAAGCCGCAACTCACGGCGTCACCGATTGTCAGCCCGACATGCCGGCCGTCAGGTGTCCGTACCGGGAAGAATGGGTTCTTCGCCGAAGGGGCGGTTAATGATCGACAGCGCGTCGGGCGCGGCGAAGATGCGGTTGCGCGCATAGCCGGTACGCTCGTTCAAGATTTTATTCTCGACCAGTTGCTCTACCGCTTGCGAGGCTGCAGGCACCGTAATGCTGAGAAGCGAGGCTAGACGCTTGACGGTCAGCACCGGATAGTGCGGCAGAACATCGAGTGCTCGCAGGCTTGCTGAGCCCCGGCGAAATTTGCGCCGCTTCCGCCATAGGTCGCCAAGTGCAGACAAAGCGTCGCGGGTCTTCAGCAGCTCATCCGTGGTGCCGACAATCGCGTCCGCCATAAATCCGACCGCTTCATGCCATTCGAGGCGCTGCTGAGCCGCTTTGAGCGATTCATAATAAGCTGTCTTGTGGGCTTCAATGTACGGTGACAGGTAAATCGGCATCATGCCTTCCGCCGCCATCATCAACGGCAGGAGCAGACGGCCGACGCGGCCATTGCCATCACGAAACGGGTGGACTGCCTCGAAATGTGCATGCGCAACCGCCATTCGCACAGTGAAGCTCTGGTACATCGCCTGCATGCCCTCGCAGCGCATGTACTTCATCGTGTCCTCAAGACAGGCGGCAATGTCCGACGGCGGCGTCGGATTGTACGTCGAGTAAGCAATATCGCCCCTGCCGCCGATCCAGACCACAACCTGGCGAAGATCGCCGGGCTTGTCCTTGTATTCTGCGTCGCCGCGCATGACGGCGCGATGCAGATCCTGCACCAAACCGCTTGTGAAGATTTCCAGTTTCTCTTGTCTGGCCCGCGGCAAGAAGTCATCGAGCGCGAGCGCGTAGTCACGCACTTGAACTACCGCCTCGCCCTGCTGGGAATCTTCGCTTTCTTCACCGGACAGCAATTCGTCAAGCGTGCTGTTGGTGCCTTCGATCGCCGAGCTGCTGACAGCTTCCCGCCGTGGCAAGATGCGGCTGATCAGATACGGGTCCTTTAGTTCGGCCGCGAGCGTCTCGGTGCGCACCAAAGCTGCATCCGCCGCCCTAAGCCGGGCAAAGACCGCCCCCACGGCAACGCCGTCCTCAGGCGGGGGCAGCGGAACCACGCCGTAATGCGCCGCATAGGGCGCCGGAAGTCGCTGCAATCGTTCCCGAACGGCGTGGGTAAGATTATCGCGGTTCAAGAGAAACCTTTCGCAGAAGAACCGGCTCCGACACCATAATAAAGGTTATCTGTATATACTTCAATAAAGCAGTCGGCTGGGCCCCCATAATAAAGTTCTTAGGTTTCCTCTTCCAAGGAACCGCTTGCCCGTACTGTCGTTACGATGTATGTGTCGTAACGACAGTACGGAGATATTTCGTGGCCGATCCTACGGTAGTCAGGCGAGTAAAACGCCAGCGCGACGTTCGCCTGGCTGAAGGCTGGCAGGAAGTCCGTGTGTGGGTGCCCACCGAACAAGACGCAAACGACATCAGAACCCTCGCCGCCGATCGCAGGGCAAAAGCCAAAGCGCTCGCCGGCCTTGACGAAGGAATTAAGAGCATGCCCCCAGAAACACTGCACCGCATTGCCGAGGCGATCGCATCCCAGGGCTCGGCAGCTTACACGACCCCCTCCGGTCCAGTACTGGACCTCCTCGCCAAACTCGCGGAAGAGGACGATCTCGCGAGCTTCTCACGGGCTTTCATTCTTCTGGCGCGCGCCGCACCGGCGAATGCCGCGTTTGTCGCGGGCGCGGTGCCGGCAAAGATCTCCAACTTCCTGATCAAGCATCGCGGCGTCAAGGCGACCGCGCTGAGCAAGTGGACCGAGTCCAACCCGGATTGGGCTGACGAGCTCAAAAACGCACTGCGCGATCCCGATCTATTTGTTCGGGTCGTCGAAGGCTTCGCCTCTGCGATCAAGCAAGGTGCCGCCTCTCACTAGACCAGACAAAGAAACCGGCGCCGTTTCAAAAAAAGCGGCACCGATTTATACTCACGAGCGGCATGCTTAGAATGTCGCCTTTCACAGCAGTGAACGATCCTTGGGAAGCAAAGCACTGGTTCGCTGAAGCTGCTCTCAATCCAGGTGAAGATCGGGCAGCGCACGAGTTCATGATACAAACTGCAAGCCCAGCCTGTTCCGCGAGATTATTCTCAGTTCGTCGGATCACAAGGAGATCGGTAGCCCTACCCTTACGGTGAAGCTGTTCATCCTGGACAGCCTAAAGTAAAGCCGGATCCTACACTCAAGGACCAGGTTGATTACGAGCATACCCACAGTCACCGCATAGTTGGTGTCCCGAACTGATCGGCCGATCACTTCATTCGGCATATATGATGATCGTGATGAACTGGATACGGTCATCCAGCAGCTTTTCCGGACCATGAAGAACCTCGCCCGAGAATGTGAATGCATCGCCGGGCTCGATGAGAAAGGTCTTGTCGCCAAAGCGATATTCCATGCGGCCGCTAAGCATGTAGATGAACTCAGTGCCGGGGTGCTGAAACCTCGGATAGCTCTCGCTCTCCTTGTCCATGTTGATGAGGAAGGGTTCGAAGAACTTCTGCGGCCCCTTGTGATATGAGAGCAAGCGATAGGTGTGCCCGTGCTTGGTCCCTGAGCGGACCACCTCCATTTGGTCAGAGGCTTTGATCAGTTGAGCCTCGCCCCTTGCTTGCTCAACTTCGCTAAACAAGCTTGGAAGATCTGTCCCGAGAACCGCACAGATGCGTTCAAGCAGCACGAGGCTCGCTGTCGACTGGCCATTTTCGAACCGGCTGAGCATCGGCACCGAAATGCTCGCCGCCGAAGCAACATCGCTGAGCGTGAGCCCTCGTTCGGCCCTGGCCCGGCGAATGGCAGCGCCTGTTCTCTCGTCGATCGGCGGCTTGGCGACCGCTGTTTCGGCCGGGGCAGGCGCCTGCTCGGGGGCCCGCGCCTTCTTTACATTGCCCCCGCGCTTGTGGTCGGCTCGCTTGCCCTTGCTCAATTCGACGTCTCCTGCACCAAATCACTGTGCAAGATATGCCGTCTTCAGCGTTTTTGCACGCTTCGACCGCACCGCGGTGCCGCTTCGCCAATGCTTCTCCGCCCCGATTCGCCCTCCCGGAAAGTCATTCGTCCGTCCGGACGACCTCATTACGCGTCTAGTCAGCTGTTCGCGACCGCCGCTAGGTCCGAATCGGCCGGAGCTGCAACCGTACCGTAAGAAAGCAATGACTCGCCCTAAGAGGCATCGCGCCCGGCAGCCATTCGTCGGAAGCCGAAAACATTCTCATTCGAACGCCTGTGCGTCGTCGACGCATGCCGTAGGGAAGAAGCGCAATCCGTTACCTCCTCGATAAGATCGATGCTAAACCTACCGCTTACCGCGCGCAGCTGGCGTGTGTAGGGCTGTCTACAATCGTCGGCTCGCGATCAGGATTCCAGCCCACTTTCTTCGCGGCCCGTTGCTAATGCGAGCATGACGGCTCAAGAACCAGCAGCCGTACAATCTGGTCTCGGCAAGGACATGTCCCGAAGCCTGCCCAGTTATGGCAGATAGATCTACTGAACATCTCACCATGTCGTTCGGCGTACTGTCCAAGCTATCACCAGCATGCGATAGATGACATCGGCACAGTGAAGCCCGCTTTAAAGCGATCCAAAACGACCATCGTGTCAACGCGCTTGATATCCGGCGTGTCGTGCACGAGGCGGCGTGTAAATTCCTCGTAGTCTTCCATGCTATGAGCGGTCACCAGCAGGACAAATTCGGCCTGACCGGCAACGTAAAATCCGCTCATCACCTCACTCATCTTGCAAACTGCACGCTTGAAACGATCCAGGATGTCAGCCCGAGAGCGCTCAAAGGAAATCAGGACTAACATGGTCACGTTTCGTCCGATCGCTTTCGGAGAAACGATTGAAACGTCTGCTTCGATCACGCGTCTGGATCGCAGGCGCTTCAGCCGGCGCTGGACCCCGGATGCAGACAAGCCGACCTTTTCACCGAGCGCTTCGCTGCTCAGCCGATTGTTGCGTTGCACGAGATCTAGAAGACGAGCATCCAGAAGGTCGAGTTCCATGGCTACGCTGCCGTCAAAGGAGTGTGGTCGTTTGGTCTTGGCGCACCGGGTCATTCTGGCAATTGGGCCAGTATCTTCTTTCAGCCTCTCTGTTAGATTGCGCAAATTACAGCTGCACAGTTGCGATTTCGCTCCTGCAAGCATTCGCTGCGGAATTCATTTCCGTGGCCGCCGCCAAGGAGCGAGATGCTTGCTGAAATTGCGTCATCGCCATTGCTTCTCCTCGCTGATCCACCACGACCCGGGCAGTGCTCCCGGCCTCACGAATGCGTCCACGACATTTGCCAGGAGCCGAGACACGTTGTTATCGAAATTGTTAACCGGCAGCGCCTGTCCAAAGGCGACTGATCCGGCTGAAAAAACCGCGCCATGGTGCGGCGCCGTGAAATAGGCCATGTCGGCACGCACCCGATAATCGTAGGATCCCGAGAGCCCCTCGAAGGCGTAGTGAATGACCTCAGGGTTCACCAGGTAGCTATCGGTGTGGCCGCCCGAAGAAGCGATCAGCTTTGTATGCGGCGGCGTTCCCAGCGCAGGATCACAGCGGTCGAGCCCGACGCCGGCGGCGCCGCCATAGGCCAAGCCAAAATCCCCGATGATCTCACCGTCGATCCCTTTGGTGAGCCAGGACACCGTGCGGTGGTAGCTATCCGGCATTCGGCGGTAAAACTGGCTCTTTCCATACCCTTCCGAGATGAAGCCGACGCCGACGACCTTTTGTGCCGGCCGCCCCTGTGCGCGCCAGGCACCTCCTTTTTGACCATTGGTGGCCATATAATATTCGCCAGGACGCGCATCCCAGGTTTTCCAGGCCGGCCCGAACTTGCGGCATTCCATCACCCATGGCTCATTGGTTCGAAACGCGACGCTCCAATGAAAGCCATTGCCGCCGAGATAAATGTAACGGCCGCCAGACGCGATGTAATCCTCGGTCGCATCCAGCATGCGTTCGGAATAATACTCCGGATGCGTGCCGCTGATGACGCAGGTATACGGCTCAAGCGCTGATACGCCTTCACGTTCCAGGTCTTCGTCGGTCAGGACCTCGTACTCGTAATTCTGGTGCTCGAGCCATGCGGTCACCGATAGGTCAGCGGGAAATTGCCAAGCAAGATTTGTGCTGGATGAGCGGTATTTCGGCCGCAGATTGATGATCGGGCGATGATAGGAGCTGTAGCAAACCCCCTGCCCGTCGGCCCAGTGATCGCAGGCGGAAAGGCTGAGGTCGGAACGCCCCGCCAGTTCGATGTCGATCTCGGACAATACGGCAGGCATGCCTGTGACGGGCTGGGTGATCGGCGCCTCGAAGCTCTGACGCTCATTGGCATACGCGATATAACTTGCGGTCGGAAACAGGAACGCGATTGCACTTTTCGGCGTCTTTGGACGCACGAAGAACGGGATGTATTCCTCGCTCAGGCCGATTCCTTCTCCTGCTCGCAGACGAATAGCGTAAGCTCCGCTTCGTAGAGTCTCAGGCAGCTTGATCGCCTTGGTCACCTTCCAATTGCAGTCGGTCAGGGCGTCGGCATGGAATTCGATACCGCCATACTCCTGCGGCGCCAGGCGGAAGCAATCATTGCGTCCGCTCCAATTCCAGCCGGTCTGCCCTCGCACCGGCCGGTTGCGCCCCTCGGCGTGCAGCCGAAAGGGACCCGTGTCAGTGACGATGTCGCCGATGCCGCTTTCGGTGTAGCCGGCAGCCGTATCCCAATAGGCGACCATGCCGTGCGAGGATGGCTTTTGGCCGGATCTGATTTGATCGAGTTCCTCGCCTGAAAGGGCGCGATCGAACAGACCAGGTCGGTCGATCTTACCGCAATAGAGCTGCGATACGAACTGTCCGCGGTCATTCTGCCAATCCCGGGAGCCGCCGATCAGAAACGGCGTGTCTGGAAGGTTGCTCTGGCGCGCCTGAAGGCGGCCAGACGCACGAGCGTGGTGTTCGACAAGTGCCACTCGGCTGAGCAGGCTGTTGTAGCGATTGAGGACACCATCCTGGAACAGGCTTGCATGACCTGTTGATCCATCAAGGGTGGCTGCCACGAAATACCACGTGTTTGCCTGCAGAGGGACACTAGCTTCGAGCCGTTCGATCTTTGCACCTTGTCCGACGGTGAACTCAAGCCGCCCGCTTTCGGAGATGCCGAGGAAAAATCCGCAGCCCTCCTTGTTATCCCAGCGACTGATCAGGGACTGCCGCCATCCCGGTTGCGGTCGCGTGGGGCAGATAAAGGCAAACACGGTCAGGCTTGATTCCAAGGCCAAGCGGCGCGCCGGGTCGGCCACTTCCAGGAACGAACCCAGCTGCGTGAACTGCTTTTCGACGCGCCATGTGCCGTTTGCTTCGCAGTTGATCTCCTCCTCCATGAATCCCGGTCCAGAAGGATGCTGATCGCCATGGATCAATCGCACCAAGCGCGCTTCAGCGCGATCAGCGCCTTCGGCATTCACGTAAAGCTGAAGGAGATCGCCCGGTTTCACGGAAAGCTTGTCCGAATAGCCGAAGAGCTTAGGTTTTGTCATTTACAAACTCCAGAATTTTTCCGGCTTCAATTCAGTGCAAGGCGATCGGCGACAGAAATCCAATCGTTGCAACATCCAAGAGGTCTCAGCGACGGTGCGATCAGGATTCAAGCAATTCCTGCACGTTGCGCAGAAAGACGGCGTGCTGCGCGTCGATATGAGAGGGGTATGTCTTGTCATCCACGTCCTTGGGGGGCACGCCGCGTTGCCCAGGAAGAGCCACCACCCGATAGGCCTTGAACGGCTCGACGGTCAGGATGGCATACCTCTCGGAGAGGGGGCGGCGATTGAAGTAGAGGAGCAATCGATCAAGCGGCTCGCTGTGCTGGCCGCAAGGAGCGAGCCGATGTTCCTCCACCACCTCGGCCGTGACGAGGGTTCGCAGGAACTCGCGCTGCTTTGACTCGAACATCTGCTTGAAGAGTTCGTCTCTATCATGGATTTTCGTTGCGTTCGGCACGTTTGTGAGCCCTTTTCGGATAAAGTCTAGGAAGCCGCAGGCTCCGCCTCCGGTGACGTTACCTCGAGGCGCGCCGCATCCGGCAGCGGCCCAGGCTTGGCGAACGCGTTCACAACGTTTGCCAGCAACCGAGAGACGTTGTTATCGAAACCATTGACCGGCAGCGCCTGACCAAAGGCGATCGAGCTGCAAGAGAACACCGCGCCATCGTTTGGCGTGGCGAAATAGGTCATGTCCGCTCGCACGCGGTAATCGTAGCTACCGGTGATGCCTGGATGCTGATGCAGTTGAACCTGCACATGCGTGATGTAGTTATCGGTGTGACCGCCAGATGATGCAATCACCTTCGCATTCGGCGGCGTTCCGAGTGTCAGATCGTAGCGGTCGAGCTCGACGCCGGCTGCCCCATCGTAAGCCAGGCCGAAGTCGCCGATGATCTCTCCCTCTATACCTTCCGTAATCCAGGAAAGAGACGAATCATAACTGTCCGGCATGCGATAGAACGGCTCGCTCCTGCCAAACCCCTCGGAGACAAAGCCGACGCCCATGATCTTCTGCGGCGGCCTGCCCAGGCATTTCCAGGGACCGCCCTTTTGACCCGTCGTGGCCATGTAGTGTTCGCCAGGCCGCGCCTCCCATGCCTTCCACGTGTCGCCGAACTTGCGGCATTCAAGCACCCAAGGCTCTTCCTTTCGGATGGCCACGTTGCAGTAATATCCGTTGGCTCCGAGGTAGATGTAGCGACCGCCGCCCTCGATGTAATCCTCGGTCGCGTCCATCATCCGTTCGGAATAGTATTCTGGATGGGTACCGCTGATCACGCAGCGATATGGCTCGAGCGCAGCAACGCCCTCGAGATCGAGATCTTCATCGGTCAAGACGTCGTAGTCGTAGTTATGGTGTTCGAGCCAAGCGATCACCGAGAGATCGGCAGGATATTGCCAGGTGATATCCATGCTCGAGATGCGGTATTTCGGCCGCATGTTGATCACCGGCCGGCGATAGGAGCTGTAGCAAACACCCTGACCGTCGGCCCAGGAATCGTAACAGCCATGCCCAAACTCGGGGTTCTTGTACATCTCGACGTCGATATCCGTCAGAATAGGCGTCATGCCCGTCATGCCCTGAACGATGGGAGCATCGAAACTGAGATGTTCGTTGGCGTAGGCCAGGTAACTTGCCGTTGGCACCAGGAAGGCGATGCGGCCGGTCGGCACCTTAGGGCGAACGAAGAATGGGATATACTCTTCACCGAGGCCTGTGCCCGGTCCGGCGCGCAAGCGCATGGCGTAGGCACCGCTGCGCAGATTATCGGGAAGCTTCAGAGCTTTCGTCTGCTTCCAATTGCAGTCGATCAGCGCATCGGAGTGGAATTCGACCCCTCCGTATTCGTCGGGCGCCAGCCGGAAGCAATCATTGCGTCCGCTCCAGTTCCACCCGGTCTGCGCACGAACAGGCCGATTGTAGCCTTTCGCATGCAGATTGAAGGGGCCGACGTCCGTCACTGTATCGCCGATTCCCTGATCGGTATATCCATGGGTCGTGTCCCAGTACGCTAGCATGCCTTTGGCCGGCGGCCTGTGTCCGCTCCTGATTAGGTCGAGCTCATCGCGCCCCAGAACGCGATCGAACAATCCGGGTCGATCGATCTTGCCGCAATAAAGTTGCGAGACGAAGTGTCCGCGCTTTTCGTGCCAGTCTCGCGATCCCGCCATCAAAAACGGCGTGTCGGCCAGATGCTTTGGGCGAAAACGAAAGATTTCAGAGACGTGCGAGCTGAGGTCCAGCGGAGCAACCTTGCCGAGCACGCTGTTATACCGGTTGACGACGCCTTCCTGGTAAAGCGTCGCGCGCCCTGTGTTCGCATCAAGGCTCGCGGCGACGAAGTACCACATGTTGGCTTTAAGCGGCACCTCGGCTTCCAGGTAATCCACTTCGTCGCCTCGCCCGACCCAGAATTCCAAGAGCCCATTTTGCTTGATGCCAAGGCCAAAGCCGCAGTTCTTGTCGTTATCCCAACGCCCCAACAGGCACTGCCGCATGCCGACCTGCGGCCACAACGGATGGACAAAAGCAAACACGGTGAAGCTGCCCTCGAGCGCAAGCCGGCGCTCGGTGTCCGCGGCCTCAAGGAAGGAGCCGACCTGCGTGTATTGCTTCTCCACGCGCCAATGACCATTCACCGGACATTCGATTTCCTGTTCGACGTGTCCGGGCCCGGCCGGATGCTGGTCTCCATGGATCAGGCGCACCAATTGCGCCTCGGCGATCTCTGTGCCATCGGCATTGACATAGAACTGGATGACCTCTCCCGGCTTGACCGAAATCTTGTCCGAATAGCCAAAGAGCTTAACTTGCGCCATCTCGTGACTCCTCACTTTCAGCAGTACCGCGCCTCTTTTGCGGCTTTAGGATTCGAGAAGATCCTGCACCCGGCGCAGAAATACGCCGTGATAGGCTTCAACAGGCGACCTATAGATCTTGTCCTCGACGACCCGAGGCGCGACACCTCGGTGACCTGAAAGCGCAACGATTCGGTAGCCATTCGTCGACTGAAGCGCCGTGATCGCGTATTTGTCCGGTTGCGGTTGGTTCCTGAAGTAGATCAGAAGCCGCTCCAACGACTCGCTGTGCTGGCCTTGCGGCGCGCGCCGGTGCTCGTCGATCACCTCGGGGGTCACCAGTCTTTTCAGGAACTCGCGTTGCATTTTGTCGTAGCGACGGCGGTAGACGTCATCCGGATTACGCGCTTCGGTCGCTTCCTCGGGCAGCATTTCCCCGCCCTTCTCGGCGCGAGTGGAGCGACGCTCGCTCTTTTTCTTGTTTCTCCAGGTCCGAAACTGCTGTTTGATGCCGAACAGGCCGTTGCGGAGATAAAGCACAACGAACAGCATGATCAGCCCTATGATGATCAGGCGTATTGGCCCAAGCGTGATCAGGACCTTGTCGAAGAAGACCACAATCAATGTTCCGACCACCGCGCCTTCGGCCCGCCCTATTCCTCCGATCACAAGCATCGCAAGACCAAGCAGCACCGTGTCAAAGCTGAAGATGGAAAACGCCACGCCGCCGTAATTTGCAGAATAGAAGCCGCCGATGAATCCGAGCCCGACCGAGGAAATCAAGAAGACGCGGACGCGCGCCTGACGAAAATTGACGCCGGTGGCTTCGGCAAATGCCTCACGTTTTTCCGGGGCAATTCGTAATATGCGACCGAGCCGCCGTCCATTGATAGAACGATAGAGCAGCAGGGCCAGCAACATCAGCGCGAAACAAGCATAGTAAGCGAGCTGCAGCTGTCCTGTGGAAGACCAGTCCTGCGGTAGATATGTTGCAGCACCATAGAGTCCACCGGTAGCGGAGCCGAATTCCTTGGACGTCACGAAATATACGCGGCATAACTCATTGAGGCCGAGCGTCAACAACGCGTAGTAGAAGCCATCAAGCCTCGTTGCCGGTAGCGCAATGATGCCGCCGAAGATCAATCCGATGATTGCTCCGAGCGGCGGCAACAACCACCAAGGAAGACCTAACATGGTCGAGGCATATGCGGTCATGAAAGCGGCGGTGCCTACGATCGCGTAGGTGGCCAACGAGAAGATGCTCGCGGTGCCGATGACCAGCATCCAACACAAATTAATGGCGGCATAGATCCCGAAGGTCACGCCAGCGGTGAGCAGTGTGTTTTCGAGCCGTTCCGGTGCGATTAGGGGAACCAACGCCAGAGCTATCAGTCCCATCACCCACCAGATCGGACGCTTGTCGACGATGGTCTTTTCGCGCCGCAGGCTCTTGTCATTGTACTCTCCCCGGATGCGGAGCATGCGGCGGCGTGTCGGCCAATAGCGGTTGCGGTGCCAGGTGCTTTGGCCGTGGCCTGCCCATTTATGGTAGTACCGGAGCCGGCCGACCTGAAACAACTTCGTCCTTGAGGAGCGAGTCCTCTCCCAGATTTCCTGGTGACTGACATAGGAGGCAGTCGGAAGCTGTTCTACCTCCTGTGCGCTATCCCACGCGAACAATGGATTTCGCCATGTTCTTTGAGCTTGGCTGAGCTCAGTCATGTTTTAGGCCTCCCTTGCCCGGTCGAGAATTCCCGCGATCCCTCTCGGGCGCACCAGCAGGATCAGGATGATCATCAAGAACTGCGTGATCAGAACGTAGCGGCCGCCGATCGAGACAGTTGTGAGCGCTTCATTCAGTCCGAGCACAATCGCTGCAATGATTGCGCCTTGCACGCTTCCAAGTCCGCCGCACAGTGCAATGCTCACCGCTTTGATCATCGGCGTAAGGCCGCCGAAAGGCGAAATGTAATAGGTCTGCGATAAAAGGACTGCTGCGAGCCCAGCCAAGGCGCCTGTGATCGCCATGACGTAGAACGACGTGCGTCGCACGCCGATGCCCACGATGGATGCGGCATGAGGGTTCATCATCATGGCCCTGATCTCGAGTCCACGCCGGCTTGAGCGCATCCATCTCAGCACCAGCAGAAGCATGACAACTGAGGTGATGACATTGCCCACTTTATCGGCCGTCAGCGTCATTCCAGGAAGCGAGAGCTTCCAGGTCCCAAAGATTTCCGGCAAGCTCTTGGAGCGCGGTCCAAACCACCACAGCAGCGACTGTGTCCCGATCAGGTTGATCGCAAGCGTCGCAATCAAGCCGCGGATGGTAAAGTTCGGCTTGTCATGGATGGGAATGAAGGCGAGCGCGCAGACGAACAATCCGCCTAAAGCCCCGGCTAGAACCCCGCTGGCCAGAACGGCCGGGCCCCAGGTCGAGACATGCTGGGCAAACAGCCAGGCCCCATAGCCTGCAAATGCGAAGATGAACCCATAGGCAAGGTTGAGCAGCCCCAAGCTTGACCATGTGATGGATACACCGATGGCAAGCGTACCGTAAATACACGCCAATAGGATCGTATTGCTGACAACAAACCAGACATCCATCGCTCACGCACCTCCGTGGTCGTGCAGCATCAGCGCGGCAGATGCCTCACCCTTCAGTTTGCCGACATGCATCCCGATAATCCGATCAACGCGTCCCTCAAGCAGGGACACATTCTGCTCTGCGATCACCATCGCAGAACCGCCGAGGTCGAGCGCCATGAGCGCATCGATTACGTTCTTGCCGATCTTTGGCGCGAGCCCCAATGATGGCTCGTCGACCAGAAAAAGTGACGCCTCCCCCATCAAGCCGCGGCCGATCGACACCATTCGTCGTTCGCCACCCGACAGTCGGCCGACGGGAACCGCCATCAGCTTCTTCAGAGGCGGAAAGATCTGCAGGATGCGCTCCTTGCGCTCCTTACGCTCGCGCCAGGAGCGCGGCGTGAAGGCGCCGGAATCAAGATGCTCTTCGACAGTAAGGCCGTGAAAGATCTCGTCGCCCTGCGGGATCAGCGCGAGGCCCGCGCGCACGATCTGGTGGGTGTATCGGCCGGGCCCCTGGCTGCGCGTGCGACCCACCTCGATTCCATTGAGCTTGATCGACCCCCGTTGCCATCCCGTCAGGCCGGCGATGGCGTAGAACAGGGTCGATTTTCCGTGGCCGTTGAGACCCACAATGCCGATGCGTTCTCCGGAACTGACAATCAGGTCAAGGTCGTGAATGACCCTCATGGGACCATATCCTGCCGACAGACCGCAGACATTGAGCACCTCGCGCCGGTGCACCTGGTCATGTAGCGTATGTGTCTTTCGGCTCAAATCCTGCTGCATGACGTTCATGTCAGGCTGCCTCGTCTACGTTTTCAAAGTAGGCTGCGTGAACCTTGGGATCGCTAAGCACTTTGGCCATCGATCCTTCGGAGATCACCTCTCCTGCGTCCATCACCATGACGCGATCCGCAATCGTCCCCAAAAGCTCAATTCGGTGCTCAACGATGATGATCGCGATGTTCATTTCCTTTGACAGCAGGCGGAGAAGGAAGTCGATTTCCTCCACCTCAGAATTGATCAAACCGGCTGCGGGCTCGTCCATCAGCAACAGCGAGGGCCGGCGCATCAGGAGGCAGGCGAGCAGAAGCTTTCTGCGGTTGAGGGTTTCGAGCTGAGCTGTCGGAACATCCTCGTCCACTTTCAAATTGACGAGCTCAGCGCCATATTCCGCGTCGAACTTTGTCAGATAGGGCTGAAAGGCCTGTCGCGCGGCCTTGAAGGTTTCGCCGACGGTCAACTCTTCCGGAATGACCGGCGTCTGATAGGTCCGACCTATTCCGAGCCTTGCTCTTCTGTGCAACGGCAACGTCGTGACATCCTGCCCCTTGAACGTCACTTGACCCGATTTAGGCGCCAGTCGCCCGGACAGCACCTCGAACAGGCTCGTCTTACCGGCGCCATTGGGACCAATGACGCCGAGTACCTCCCCGACCGCGACGTGCACATTGATATCTCGAAGGATTTCTCGCCCACCGAGGTCGAGGTGGATGCCGCTGCACGTGAACAGCGGCCCGGACGGCCTTACACCCGAAGATCGACTCTCGTTCGTGCTCTTCAACATCAGGACCACCAGGGAGCCTTTTGAAGCTTCGAATCGGCGACCTCGTTGGGGAAGATCAGCTTGTGCTCGACGCCCTGAACCTGGAAGTAAAGCTGAGACACACCTTTATCGAGTTCAGACACTTGAAGCGTGTCACCACCATTGTCCGGGAAGTGAAAACTCTCCTGGTATGGGTTGTTCATGTTCATGAACCCACTGACGCCGCGCTGCGGATTGACCCGGATCCAGTCACAGACCTCCTTGAATTTGCGGGGATCGCCGACCGCCTCCCAAGCTCTCTTCAGGTAGTAGGTCTGATCATACGAGATGCTTGGATAGGCAAATCCCATAATTCCGGGGAAGCGCTTCTTGTATTTGCGTGCGAACTCGCGCCCCCTCTCATCTGCATAAAGGCCCATCGTCGTCGACCAGGCGAAGCCGTTTGCAGAGCTGCCAGCGAGCTGCAGAAACTCGGGCTGGGAAGGACCGTACTGGAGGTAGACCAGAGAGTCCGGCACGGGATCGGCAACGAACTGTTTGCAGAACGCCGCGTATTCGGCGGCCACCCAATGATCGACCATGATCGCCGCAGCTCCGACCTCTTTCATCTCGCGGATGACGGGTGCCCAGTCCTGGACTGGAAACTGAATGTCGGTGACGCGCGCCACTTCAAAGTTGCTACCCTTCTTGAATGCCTCTTGCGCCGCCTTGGAAATGGTTTGGCAGTAAGCGACTTGCTCCTGGACGATATGAACCTTGCGGTTCTTCGGCTTCCAGACTCCCCGTTTTTCCTCGTGTTCGAGCCAGATTGGGTAAGTCCAACCGTAATCGACTTCCGAGGGAGGCGTCTGGAAGACGTGGCTGTATTTTTCGGGATTGTTTTTGACCGCCTCGCTCCCGGCGCGTTGTGCGCTGCCGTGGATCCAAGGACACTTGTATTTCACGGAGGCATCCATCGCCGGCACCGGGACCAGCGTGAATGCAAACGACACGGCATCCACCTTGGCGTCGATACACGCTGCAATCGCTTGCTTGCTACTTTCCGGCGAGAGCACGTCAATATCGACTGTGAAGATCTTTAGCTCTCGACCCAACACGCCGCCGGCAGCATTTATTTCCTCGACCGCAAGCGTTGTACCTTGGACGAAGTCCAGATGATCGGCCACGCCCGCGGCCGACGTCTGCGCGGCGGGAATTCCAATCACGATCGGCTGTCCGCTCAGAGCATGCGAGCGCACAATCCATGGCATGGCCAAAGATGCGCCGAGGCCCGCCGTCACCGTCCGTCTGGTCAGCTTTGAAGTCATTTGAAGTCCTCCTCCTGCGCTTAGCGAGATCGGCTTGATGAATCCGGCTGCGCCTGCCGCTGAATAAAACGGTATCTCTGCTTTGCATTTCATGCAAGTTATTTTTACTTGATGCAAGTCCCGCGTTTTGCGTTCGGACTTAGGCAGCCGCATCCGCCTGCCTGCCAGGTCGCTCGAGGGGCGCAGGCGTGATCAGATCATCTGAGAGCGGATGTTTCGCGCCCATCGCCGGCCGAGCAATTGCGCAGGTCCGGCGCGGACCTCTGAGGCTCCCTATCAATTTGCCAGCGAATAATCTGCCGACCCAATCGCCGTCGGCTTGCCGGCGAGCTCTGAAGCGATCAACGCACTTCTTTGAACAAAGCGGGGTTCGCCACGAGTAGTACCGGACGAGACCAAACCTCCCCTCACAGACTGCGCATCGCGTGACTCTGCCATTTCTGAGATTTTCCGAGCAGTTGGGCATGGCTGTCTCCTCTTCGCTTCGTAGCTATTTTCCTCTCATTCTGTCGCTGTCGCACCGACGAGGGGGTGGTGCGCCCTACCGGAGCAATCTTCCTGACAATTCCGTTCCGCAGACCGCGAAATCAAATGCTTCATTGCCAAGCTTCGGACCCGCAACGCCCTGCTTCAATACGTCAGTCGACCGATTTTGCGGGGGAGAGCGGCAGTGACCCGTTGATTAGATCGCGAAAAATCGACCGGTCGGAGGGGGAGTTCTCGACGCAAACACCGATTTTACGTCGATTACGAAACGACTTTACGTTGTTGGTAGAAATGTCGCCGTCAAGGACATCGGGCCGCCCGTTTAAAGCCCTGGAGCAGGTGAATAGCCGGTACTAATCGGTCTTATCTGTCGTAAGCTGCTCAACAAACGAGCCGATTGAGGCCGCCGAGAGCAATAAGGCGGCACGACAGCCGCTCAAAAGAAACTTAGCATACCGAACGCTACCGGCTGGCTCCTTCCGGAATAACATCTCAGGGGGAAGCAGTGAGAACGCACTCGGAAAGTTCGGTGATCGTCGCTTGGGACGCGGCATCCGTCGATCCACGCGCGCAATTGATCGACAGAACGTTGGAGGTGACGCGGCTTATCCGCGATCTCGTGCATTGCTCTGCCTTCACTTTGACCGCTTGGGATCCTCTGTCTCAGACCCACCTTCATCAGACGCTTGCAAGCGACGGCTACTCGGAGAAGCTGCTCAAGCACATCAACGATGATTTCGTGACAGGCAATCCAGCCTTCGCCATTGCGCATCGCGACGATCCGCGTTCTCTCAGGTGGCGGGACTGTGAGCAGGACTGGGATCTTTGGTTTCCCGACACCCTGACGGCCCGAGAATATCTCATTCCGTCAGGATTCCACGAAGGGTCGACCATGTGCCTGCGGTTATCGGATGGCCGTTACGTCGGCGCCTTCCATATGAACTGGACCGCTTCGACTGCCGCAACGGATGAGCGCAGAGAGATCACCCAGCGATTTCGTCCCATCCTGGCCGAACTGTGCGACCAGCTGAGAACACCGCGCCTGCTAGCCGAAGGCGTAGCTCCCAATTGTTTCGCCCTGGTCATATCTTCTGGTGGCGCAGCCTTTAATCTATTGGCACGCGCACCGGGCCCCCATCTCGGTGAAGGGGGCGCCCTCCGCCGACAGCTTCTGGAAATGCTCAGACCCTGGACGCCGCGGCGTTTCCTGTGGAGTGATGATGCGGGCCACTGCCACCGCGTTTCAATCATACCCTGTCAGCGCAACATGGTCCTGGTCACGGAGGAGCAGATTTCGTGGCCATACGAGCTCTCGTTCAGGGAGATCCAAGTCTTGCATCTGGTTGCAACAGGCGCGTCAAATCCGCAGATCGCGGAGCTTCTGTTCATCTCGCCCCGCACGGTCTCGACGCACATCGAGCACATCCTTGCAAAGATGGACAGTGTCTCACGGACCCAGCTCGCGGCCAAAGCGATGTCCGAGGGGTTGTTGCTCGCTCAGACGCCGGGTAGGCGCGCTCATGGCCGCGATGTCTGGTAGAACGTAAGCGCTCCAAGTTCTTGCGTCAGATTCGGCGCAGCACGCGATTGTAAATTGCATCACCGGGCCTAACGAACGAAAAGTTCCTTCCGGCGGCTCTCTAAAGCGCCATCAGTCGATCGACTGATCCTGGTTGCGGGCAGCGGCAGTGTCGATCAAATCCAAGTCGCTGTGGGTCCCACTATTGCTTGGCCGTCCGGACTTTGCCGAACCGGCCGACCTTACGATCCGCCTTGCCGAGAGCCGCGAGCTAGCAGTTAAAGAATTACGACGGCTCACCCGAGAAAAAGGGAGGCGCGCGTGTTTGGCTTGATCTGCCGGACCAGAAGGTCCAGCCATCCCGGTAGATTCGACGCCGATCCCTCGTCATCAACGTCACGACGCGGAAGGTTCGACGATCTCCATCTGGCGCGATCTCGCCTAGCCCTGCGCTCGTTGCAGAGCCCGATCCAAGTCATCCGATCGGTCGGGGAAAGACCACATTGCCTTGCTATCGCCACCGCTGCAGGCCTGACGTGGGGCCAAATTGAAGATCGCCTTGAGTTGGTCACGAGTGGACGGGAAATATGCGCTTGTCGTCCATCCAATATACGCCGGCCATAGCAGCTTTGTATGGCCGGCGAAGTTCGGCTGTCCCATCTAGATCTCGGTCCCTACGGCATTCGATCACGATGGCTTACCGATGTCGTTGGATTTCCTGCTGGGGATTCTAGCGGCCAGGTATCCAACTCGTCCCTGCCAGCGGAAGCTGTGTCATGGCGGCCGCCTCGACGGTCAAGGCGACAAGATCCTCCGGCTCCAGATTGTGCAGGCGGCTTTTGCCGCACGCACGCGCGATGGTCTGCGCTTCAAGCGTGACCACCCTCAGGTAGTTCGCAAGCCTGCGGCCGGCGAGCACCGGGTCGAGCCGCCCCGACAGAACCGGATCCTGGGTGGTAATGCCCGCTGGATCTTTGCCCTCATGCCAGTCATCGTAGCAGCCGGCGGTGGTCCCTAAGGCACGGTATTCGTCCTCATATTGAGGATCGTTGTCGCCTAGTGCAATCAAGGCGGCGGTTCCAATTGCGACCGCATCCGCGCCAAGCGCGAGAGCTTTGGCAACGTCGGCGCCGCTA
This sequence comes from Bradyrhizobium sp. BRP56, assembly GCF_020194035.1. Lineage (NCBI taxonomy): Bacteria > Pseudomonadati > Pseudomonadota > Alphaproteobacteria > Hyphomicrobiales > Nitrobacteraceae > Bradyrhizobium > Bradyrhizobium sp. BRP56. The sequence goes on along the minus strand of NZ_JADYVV010000021.1, from coordinate 23,556 downwards.
CGAATCCCACCCGACACAATCAACTGAACCTTTCGATGCATGCCAAGATCCTGCAGGGACTTCACTGCGCTCCGGATCGCCGAAAGAATCGGAATCCCGACATGCTCGATGAATACATCCTGCGTCGCAGCGGTACCGCCCTGCATCCCGTCGAGAACCACGACGTCTGCACCAGCCTTGACGGCGAGAGCAACATCGTAATAGGGACGGCTTGCGCCCATTTTCAAGTAGATGGGTTTTTCCCAGCCTGTCAGCTCGCGCAGCTCAAGGATTTTGATTTCCAGATCATCTGCCCCGGTCCAGTCGGGATGTCGACAGGCCGATCTTTGATCTATTCCCTTGGGCAAAGATCTCATCTTCGCCACACGATCGGAAATCTTCTGCCCGAGCAGCATGCCGCCGCCCCCAGGCTTAGCGCCCTGCCCAACTACGATCTCGATAGCGTCCGCTTTGCGGAGATCGTCCGGGTTCATGCCGTATCTTGAGGGCAGATATTGGTAGATGAGCGTCTTGGATTGGCCGCGCTCTTCCGGCGTCATGCCGCCATCCCCTGTCGTCGTCGACGTGCCCGCCAGACTTGCCCCTCTGCCGAGCGCCTCCTTGGCCGGGGCCGAAAGGGCGCCGAAGCTCATGCCTGCGATCGTCACGGGGATCGCGAGCTCAATCGGTTTCTTGGCAAAGCGCGTCCCAAGGACGACGCTGGTCTCGCAGCGTTCCCGATAGCCCTCCAACGGATAGCGCGACATTGATGCGCCCAGGAACAGAAGATCATCGAAATGCGGCACCTTCCGCTTGGTCCCGCCACCGCGGATGTCGTAAATCCCGGTCGCAGCCGCGCGGCGGATTTCCGCAATGGCATGATCGTCGAAGGTGGCGGACCGGCGCGGTGGCATGTAGCCCCACGGCTTCTCAATTGTGTTCATCAATAGGCCCCAGCATTGTCGATGTGGAAGTTGTAGAGCTTGCGGGCAGACCCGTAGCGCCGGAAATCCGACACATCGACCTTGTGAGCCTCGTCAGCCTGCTTCAGGAGCGCAAAGAGCTCGGCGCGATGTCCGTCCCTCAGCTCCTTTTCGATGCAATCGGCGCCAAGACTCTCGACTTTGCCGCGAACATAAATGCGAGCCTCATAGATCGAATCTCCCAAGGCTTCGCCGGCGTCGCCAAAGGCAACCAGACGGCCGCTCTGGCCCATAAATCCCGACAGGTGGCCGATACCGCCCTTTACGACAATATCCGCCCCCTTAATCGAGATGCCGCAGCGCGCGCTTGCATTGCCTTCAATCAAAAGCAGGCCCCCATGGGCGCTCGCGCCCGCACACTGGCTGGCATCGCCCTTGACGTGGATCAGACCGGACATCATGTTCTCGCCGACACCCTGGCCGGCATTGCCCTCGACGACGATGCTCGCCCGCTTGTTCATGCCGCCGCAATAATAGCCGACATGACCGGAAATCTCGACATCGACAGGCGCGTCGATACCGACCGCAATCGCGTGCGCGCCATTCGGGCTCAGCACCCGAAAGGATGATGCCTCCTCGGCCTTCGTACTGCTGCCAAATGCCTGCAAGGTCGCATTGAGATCACGAAGCGGCGTGGTCAGAAGATCGATCTCCCGGCTGTAATCGGACGATCGGAGCTGGGTTAGGTCGCGTTGCGGCGGTTGGTCGAAATCGATCTGGTTCATTGTCTAGTGCTCCCAGAAGTAAGGTGTGGCGGGCTTCGGCTCGAAGAGCTTCGCGCTTTTGATTCTGGGCAAGGATGCCAAGCTCCGATACTCGGATGCAAACGCCACATAATCGTCGGTTTCAGCCATCACCGCGGGTTTGCACGCGATTGGGTCGCGCAGCACGCCAAATCCGTTCTTGGTCCCGACCACAAAGGTGAAGAAGCCATCGAGATCGTCGACGCTCGACGTCAACGCCTGTCCGAGCGTTCTGCCCCGCCTCAACTCGCGGCTCAGGTAGCCTGCGGCGACCTCGGTGTCGTTCTCGGTTTGCGGGACAATACCGTCGCGCTGAAGCTCGCGTCGAACAGATGCATGGTTCGAGAGCGACCCGTTGTGAACCAAGCATTGATCGGGTCCGGTCGAAAACGGGTGAGCGCCTATCGTTGTCACTGCGGACTCGGTCGCCATACGAGTGTGGGCGATACCGTGTGTGCCGGCAAGCGAGGCAATGTCGAAGCTACGTGCGACATCGTCGGGATAGCCCACTTCCTTGTAGATTTCGAGATTGCCCCCCTCGCTCAGAATCCGAACATCCTGAGCGTTCTTGGAGATCCAATCGCGGCACAGCCTCACCAGATCATTCGGCACGGTCACAACGGCATGCGTGTAGCGGCCCGTCACCGAAACCGAGGCACCAACTGCTCGCGAAAGCACAACTGCGAGCGCCTCAAAATCGACACGCTCTGCGACCGAAGTCAGCGTAAGTTTCGCCTTGCCTGGCTCTCCTGCCGTATACACGGCAAAACCGGCAGAGTCGGGTCCACGGCTACATAGGGTCGATGTCATCGACGCAAGCAGCTCGCCTAGTCGCGGCTGAAGCCGGGCTTCCTTGATAAACAGGCCTGCAATTCCACACATCTTGCTCTCCGACACGGGTGAGATCAAAAGAAGCTGAGATATCGTTCGACTTCCCAGCTGGACACGTGGCGGTGATATTCCAGCCACTCCGATCTTTTCAGCGATATGAATTCCTTGATCACCGGCTCGCCAAGAGCAGCTGCGAATAGCTGATCGGATTCGAGAGCGTCGAGCGCCTCAGTCAACGTCTGGGGAAGAAGGTCGACGCCCATCTGCTTGATCGCGTCGAGCGACAGACCGTAGAAGTTCACATTTCTGGGCGGACCTGGCTCCAGCTTGCGCTCTATCCCATCGATACCGGCGGCGATCAGAGCTGCGGTTGCAAGATACGGGTTCATGCTGCTGTCGCCGGTGCGGATCTCGAGCCTGCCGTAGGGTATCCGCGCCATGGCAGTGCGGTTGTTGTCGCCGTAAGCAATAAAGGCAGGAGCCCACGTCGCGCCCGAGACGGTGTGACCCACGACAAGACGCTTATAGGAGTTCACCGTTGGCGCCAGCAACGCTGTCAGCGCCCTTGCATGAGCGAGCACGCCGCCCAGGAAATGATAAGCCAGTCTGCTCAGCCCCATCCCATTTGGATCGGCGTCATCATTAAACAGATTTCGCCCGTCTCGATCGGCTATCGAACAGTGAATATGCATACCACTGCCGGTCGAACTGCTGCGCGGCTTCGGCATGAATGAGCAGATCGCGCCGAGATCATGGGCAATCTCCGAGGCCGCCATCTTGAAAAAGAGAATTTGGTCTGCCGTCCTCAGCGCATCCGCATATTTGAAGTTGATTTCATATTGCCCGTTCGCATCTTCGTGATCGATTTGATAGACGTCGATCCCGACCGCTTGCAGGCATTCCGTCACCCGCTCAAGGAAGCTTCGCCCGCGCATGAGACCGCGATAATCATAGGCCGGCTTGGCGAGCGTATCGGTGCAGTCGAACGGCGACAGCTTGCCGTCCGACTCGCGTCGCAGGAGAATGAACTCGGGCTCCAGACCCGTATTGAACGTCCAGCCGCGCTCGGCAAGTCTTGCGACCTGGTTCTTGAGGACATTACGCGTGTCGACTGGATGCGGCGCGCCCTTCACCGTACCTATGCCCATCATGCGCGCATATCCCGGAGCCCACGGGGTGACCACCAAGGTATCGAGCTCGCAGACCACCATGTATTCGGCTTCATGGGGGAGCAGACCAAGCCCGCATGCGCCCCCGCCCGCAAATCCGGCCCCCTCCTTCAACAGGCCTTCGAGGTGCTGGACTGGAACGGCTTTGCTTTTCGCGACCCCATGCAGATCGACAAATTGCGCAAGCACGTAGCGGACCCCCGCCTGCTTGAGGAATGCCTGGGCCCCAGCAAGATCCAACTCCTTAGGGGTCGCGAGGCTTCCTGGTGAAATTGCGCCCGTCCACGCGTTCGGGAGATGCATTCGGACTTCTCCTTTGATTGGCAGCCTCACCATGTTGCATCAGGCCTAGCGAGTTGCCCATGCCGCGAGCCATGTTGTATTGCCTTATTGCATTTACTGCAAGTTCTTTTTATTATATGCAAGTATGAAAGGCAGGATCACAGGTGTCGAACCCCATCAAGACCACCCACGCAGATGACGAGCCCTTGGGGATTCGCCTGTGGGCACTTGCCGAAGGCTGGGCAAAGTACCGGTCGACACCCGCCGCTCCGTTCTGGTGGCGAGCGGCCCCGCCAATGGTCGGCCCTTGGCCGGCTCCGGCCAAGAAGGCGGATGTTGTTGTGATTGGAGCTGGCTTCACCGGCCTTTCTGCCGCCTTGGTTCTCGCTCGTGCAGGGCGCCACGTTGTACTGGTCGATGCCGGGGCGCCTGGCTTTGGTGCCAGCACGCGCAACGGCGGCCAAGTCGGCAGTGGCAATCAGAAGTTTCCTGTAAAGAGCCTCATCCAAATGAAGGGCGAGCGAAAAGCTGTCGAACTGCTTCGCGAGGGCATCGAAATGCTCGATGGCCTGGAAGCTCTCATCCGGCGAGAGAGCATCGAGTGCTCATTTACGCGCTGCGGTCGTTTCCGCGGCGCGATGCGGCCAAAGCATTATGAACGTATGGCTCGCGAAATGGAGGACGTAAGACGCTATGTCGGCGTCGAGTCCTGCATGATCACTCGATCCGAGCAGCGTAGCGAGATTGGCTCGAATCTGTTCCATGGCGGATCGTTGCTGCCGAACGATGCGTGCCTTCATCCGGGCAAGTACCATGCAGGCCTCCTTGAGCGCGTCATTCAGGCCGGCGTGGCGGTCCGCGGCGATGCACCGGTACTTGGAATCACCAGCGGACGAACCGAGCACACGGTGCACTTCGATGGTTTTACAATTCAAGCCAGAGACGTCCTCGTGGCGACAAACGGCTACACGAAGAATGTGGGCGCCTATTTCAAGAAGCGGATCGTCCCGATCCGCTCGGCGCAGATCGCGACCGAGACAATTCCGACGCAACTGTTTGAGCAGTTGATGCCAAGAAGGCGCGTCTACGGGAACAGCAATCGCGTGTTCTTCTATTTTCGTCCGGCGCCGGACGAAAACCGGCTGATTTGGGGTGGACGCGCAAATCATTTTACCGGCGATACTGCACTCGCCGCGTATTCGCATTTGGCGCGCGATGTTTTGCGCACCTTTCCGGAACTAAGAAACGTAAGAGTTTCCTACGCCTGGAGCGGTCTCATCGGCTACACCTTCGATGAGTTTCCGCACCTGGGCCGGACAGCCGAGGGCATCCATTACGCAATGGGGTACTGCGGAACGGGCGTGTCGCGCTCCACGCATTTTGGACGCAAGATTGCGCTGCGAATGCTCGGCGATAAGGAGGGTCGATCGGCATTCGATGAGCTGACTTTTCCCAGTCATATGTTCCACGCTGTCGCAAGACCGGCCATACCCGCCATTGAAGCATGGTATCGCACGCGCGATTTCACAGGACTTTAAGGGAGATTAGATGACCACTCATGTGAAACGGAAAAACATATCTTCGGGTGGCGCTTACGAGAACGTCTTCGGCTATTCGAGAGCAGTGGCGAAGAACGGTCACGTTCACGTGTCTGGCACGTGTGCGCCGGCTGATTTCGAGCACGACAGCGCCTATCACCAGGCAACAGCCGCGATCAAGACAATTGCGTCGGCGCTCGGGGCGGCCGGAGCGGAGCTCAACGATGTCGTGCGCACGGTTGTGTACGTTCGCGACATGGCCGACGCAGATGAAGTCGCAAAGGCGCACCTCGAAGCATTTGGTACCATTCGACCAGCTTCAACTCTGGTGCAAGTCACGTCGATGTTGCGCACCTGGCAACTGGTTGAAATTGAAGCCTATGCGTTAGTCGGCTGACGTCATCCTTTGATCCTGCGGCGGTCAGATGGTTAAGCGAACATGTCGAGAAGACGTTTGACGCAGCTTGACCGGCCCTCAAATTCGCTCGCCGCCAGCGAGCTAAGTACATCTAGCGAATGGCGGCAGGTGCCCGTTGGGCGCTCCTCCCTCCACTGCCCGGAGCTCAAAAAGCTCCGGGCCTTTTTCGATAATCCTTCGCGCGAGCGGCATTCAAACATGCGGCAGCTTCGCGTCGAGGTCTGCAAATCGCTCCCTCCGTTTTTAGCACCCGGCAATCGTGAGAGCGCCTGGACCTAAGGTACTTCCCTGAACTTCTTGCGGCCGTGGACCAACTTTGGAATCGTCCAGCACAGCTCGCAGAATTGCACGCTGGCAGCCAAGCCGATCGGCAGCTCACACCCTGAGTAGCGGCTGCAATTATATCCGTTCGACAAGCACACAGATGGGCCTCCGGATTTAGAACCGGATACGATACTTCTACATATGCACTGGCGAAGAGCCTCGGTCCCCCTGCAACTCTTCCGCATAGATGATCATCGCGATAAACTGAACGTGATCGTCCAAGAGTTTTTCAGGACCATGGGGAATATGTCCGGAAAACTTCAATGCATCACCCGGCTCGACCAGTAAGATCCTATTCTCGGATCGATATTTCATCCTTCCTTTCAGCATATAGACAAATTCCATTCCCTGATGCTGAAATCGCGGATAAGCCTTGCTCCTCTTATCTATACTGATGAGGAAGGGTTCGAAACTCCTTCGTTGAAGACGGGACAGCAAACGATAGCTGTAGCCATGCCTTGTTCCTCGCCGAACGACCTCAACATTATCGGAGGACTTGATGAATTCAGGCGCGATCCTCGTCCGCTCAACTTCCCGGAACAACGTCGAAAGATCAATACCGAGCGCCGAGCAGATACGTGCAAGAAGCAATGGGCTCGCGCTAGAATGCGCCGTTTCGAAGCGACTGAGCATCGCGACGGATATACCTGCTGCCGATCCGACATCCCCAAGGGTAAGCCCACGCTCGATCCGAACACGGCGAATGACATCGCCGATTCTTTTGTCGATCGACGCCGCTTCTACCCCCCTCACGGTTTGCCACCGCCGCCCCGCCGCGCGTTCTCTTTTGATAGCTCCGCGACGCTTCTGATCCGCATGCCTCACCTTGCTCAAACCAAGATCTCCGACAGCAGTTGGCATTTAAGAACGGCGCCGTTTTGAGTCGACCAGCGACCCCATCGAGAAGACCACACCACGGTTGGCATTCTTGCAATACGTTCTTCCTGGAACTCCCCGTCGCAAAAGATATTGTGAGGCTATCGATCGCGATGTATGCCGTGACATCGGAGATTTGCTCGACCTCATATTCGGCTCCCAGTGACCACTGCAGCATCCTGCCTATAAGTGTCCCACCGCTTTTGCGAAGATCATCGGCTTGTATCGGTGATCGCAGCGACTAGCGCATCGATTTGGCGCTTGGTCGTGCCTGGCGTGACCACCAAATGGCTAACGTCCCGGGTTGCAATTTGCCATTTGGCCTTAATGCTCTCGTCGACAGGCGGAAACACAACAGTGAGCGCATTAGGATTACGCCAGGCTCTGACGCCGCAGGCATTGAGCTCGCCGGCCGTGGAAGCAGCGAGTTGCTCACATTCGTGGAACGTCCGTTTGATGCCTTCGATGCCCAGACTACGGATCGCATACCAAAGAATGATTGGTGTATACGCATTACGCGATCCGCTCAAGGTCGTATCGGAGCTGCCGATATAATCGATTGCGCGCATGATGCGTTGAACGTGCGGCTTGCGCGAGAGGACCACTCCGCAAGGTATCGGCGCGCCAAGAAACTTATGCCCGCTGAGCGTGATAGAGTCTGCTCCATCTGCGAAGTCGAATGCGGGCTTCGGGTCCAGAAGGGGTGCGTAGGGCCCGCACAAGGCAGCGTCCGAATGGATATAGATCTCGCTGATACCCACATCGCGAAGGGTCGCACGAATTCTTAGCGTATCGTCTTTTGCTTCCTTCATTGTGGTGCCGATATTGGCGACGACCACAGCCGGTCGATTTCGCGTGCGGATCGCCTTCTGCGCTAGATCGTCATAGCTCATTTCTCCATTCGCCTGCGAACATACCAAGCAGTGATCCAGGCCGAGCAAACGAACCCCTTTGCTCACGCTATAATGCGTATCGTGCGAGAAATATGCGACAGCCTGCGGATAGAGTTCACGAGCGAGATATAGCCCGTAGATATTGCCCTCGGTCCCCCCGTTCGTGATGTAGCCCCAAAACTCGCCAGGTGGCGCTCGAAACAGCCGAGCAAAGAAATCGACAACCTTCGCATTCGAACTCATGCGAGTTAACGCGATAGGTCCCTGTCTCAAACGGATCACCGAGGTTATTGCCGGTGAGGCTCATGAAGCGCCACAACAGCTCATAATCAAAGCCCCTCGCAAACGGGTAGCCTAGAAAACATCCGTTCGCCTCTTGCATGGAGGCAAATAGTTCTTCCAGTCGTTCCAAATCCTGAGATTCTAGCATGCTACGCGCTCTGCGGCGTCCAGTGGACCCCGCGACCTGTTCTGGTTCTCGTTCACGTTAGGAAAGCCTGCCCTGGCCGCCGCCCTCGAGGCTTGCTCTCAACTAGGATGGTGGAGCATTGGGAAGCACGGCGGCGAACTGCCGACCTGAACCTCACCCACGATTTTCCACCCCAGGCGCTCATACAGACGCGCGGAGCTCGAGCTGGTAGCTTCTGAAAAGGCTAATCCCTTGGCCTCATCCAAGATGGCGAGCCCGTATCGATAGAGAAGCCCTCCCCAGCCAGACCGCTGGTGCATGGGATCGATGCCCAGCATCGTAAAATACCAGTGCGGCTCCTTTGGGTGATACTTGCCCAATTCTTCGAACAACCGTTCGGTCTCCGTCCGTCTGCTCTCCGGAACGCTGCCAACCAGGAACCTCATCATGCGTGCGTCATCGCGGTGAGCCTTATCGGTCAACCACAGAAGTGCGCCTCTGTCTCCACTCTCGAAGTACGCCCCACTTCGATCCGTGTAGGGGTCGCCGGCATAATAATCAAGGAAGCCACTGAAATGACGCAAGTAGCGCTCCGGCTCGGGATATAGCCATCTCAGTAGCGGACATGTCGTAAAGGCTATCGTCAGAATCGCGATGACCTTCGACCGATCTTCAGGGGTAACAATCTTGATTGCCTCGTTCTCTTGTATTGAGGACTGCATATTCACTCTTCTCTCCAGGGATACGCGGTCAGCTTCGGTCCACAACGCCGACGAAGCCGCCGACCAAGTAGCTCCAAACTTCCAAGGCTTGCGACGGCGCTAGCCTGCAATGGCGGACCGGAGCTACTGGCCAGGTCTAGCTTTGCAGAATTCGGGCCACAGCCGGCGGCGGTTGACCCGTGTTTTCGAAGAATGCCATGTCACGTTCGCAACAGAATTGGAGCGCTGCGTCCGCGAAGCTCGTCCGCTTTCCGACGGCCACGTGCAGCTTCAGCACCGCTGGATGCGACCCGGATGCGTGGGCGACTGAGTCACCACAAACTGCGCTCTGCTGCGAAAGAGCCAGGAGAGTAAACTGAGGCGACGCGTGCTTAGCCCCGGCAGCCGGGCACCACGGTCAACCGCTGTTCAGCAAAGACCTACAGAACCCGGGCGTGAGCTTGCCTTCGGTGGATCACGACTTTTTGTGCCAATCGCAGTTCGGGAGCCTGCTAGCATCGATTGTAGCCGCACCGTTCATCGGACTTCACATGACAAGCGGCGAAGTCGGCGTGACCAAGTGTCGATCTTCCCTTCGTAGCTGATCGATATGAACTCAAATATATCGTCTTGAAAGCGCTTGGCCTGACTTAGATCCTAGTCTCAGCGGGAGTTGATCCGCATCGTCGCTCCATGCTGTTCCGAGCGCCCGCCCATCAATCGTCTATGCAGACCCTGCTTTCGCAAAGAGCTTGCCGATCCACAGGTAGCAGTTCAGGGCCTCGAATTGCCCTAGCGTTTGGCTGCGAGCAAGCCGCCCGATCAGACTATGTCAAACTGCAGGTAGCCGCACCCTGCCAAGTTCGGCAGTCAAGGATCACATTGAGCAAACGATTTGCTCCGTGGACGAGTGAGAGCGCTTACCGTGATAGTGGGAGGAGCGTGTCGTGATGAAAGCACCTTAAAGCCATGATGCGCAGTTGCAGAGAACGTTCCCGCGACGACCAGGGCCCCCGCAGGACCACAATTGACAACGGAGACCCGGAGTGCCGAACCACCTTTCGCAAAGACAGCATGTTCTCGCCCAAGATCCGGCCGAGAAGGACGAGCTCAACAGCTACCTGGAGGTTGTCGCCGACCGGTTCGGACTGCATTGGCTTGAGCAGGGCGACAGAAACCTTGTGCCGTCGCTATGGCAGGCCAAGCAAGCACGCTCTTGCGACCCGATGAGCTGGTGACCTTGGGCTATGCCATTCGGAGGCTCGCCAAGGCCGATCTGGACTGGACCCGACATCAAGTCAATAAGATGAAGATCAGGAGCGATGGCGAATACGCCGGCAAAGACATCGCGCTCACCAGCGCGGCGTTCAAGCAGGCCATCCTCGTCGGCCAGGTTTCTGGCCACGGGATCTGGATCGAAGCCAACTTGTCCATTCCGCGCCGTGCGCCGGGCCACGATGGATTGAGCATGCGCATCAAAACTTCACGTTGAAGGTGGCATTCAGTCCGTTCTCGGTGAGGCCAGAACCGAATTGGCCTTGATAGGCGATGCCAAGGGTGCTGTTGCTCGAAATCTGGAAGTCCAGACCGGATTCCACGAGTGCCAGATCCTTGCCAATGGATAGGCCTGAAGCTGCAAAAGCGCTGGAACCTGCAGCAAAGCTGGCTGTCGACAGCGGAATAATGTCACCTAGGGCATGACGCCAGCCAACATCAGCGCGCGCAGTCGTGACAATGTGGCCAAGTTGAAAACGGGTGGTCGCGTAGACGCCAAGCGTGGAGAGCGTCGTACCCATCGTCTCAGCGCGAATATCAAGCGCCGCCCCATTCAATCCCTTTTCGTAGAAACCGTCGGTCGCGACGCGTACATGGGCGAGATTGGCATAGGGCTCGATCAAAGAAGTCTTGCCGAGATGGACTTTGTAACCCAGTTCTCCAAAGATCTGGGAAGTGCCTACACCGTGATCCGAGATCAAGTTGTCGTTGAACCCGGGGAACCGAACGTTGCGGCTCATCTCAAGATCGTGCCATGTATAGGCAATGCCTGAGCGGAATGCGAGGGTTCCTTCCGGCAGGATCCACTCGGTGCCTGCATAGGTCCCGAACGTGTAATTGTCACCGCGGCCTGAAGAAGAAGCAGCGCCAGCCTTGAAGGTGGAGCGGCTATAGCCAGCAAGAACACCGAAGCGCCAGTCCTCAAATATCGGCCTGTCGATACCTGTCATGAAGCCACTGATGGTGGATCTGGTGCTTGCGGCATTGCCGTCACCTGATTGGGTCGTCCATCCGCCAAAGGCAGAAGCCCACGCGGCATAACCCTGCAGGTCATAGGACCGCGGATCAGAAGGCGCCGCGGAGATCGCACCAATGGCAGAGACAGACTCGCTACCCGACCTTTTCTGCTCAAGCCCATAACCGATTGACGCCATCGCTGATGATGGCGCCCCGCCAAACGCCTGTTCCAGGCGGTCGTAGACCGCCGATCGCGCATAGAAGCTGTCATTGATACGTCTGCCCTGCTCGGACGCATAGACGGAGGGCGAGAGCTGTCGCAGCGCAGATGTCACCGCCGTGCCGTCAGGCGAGGAGAAGTCTAGTGCCGCGACGAGCGGGTGCAGCCCCGACGCAGCGTTGCCGGCGACTTGATCGAGCGCCGCGCCCACCTCGCGGCTGTTGGCATCGGCCCCATATCGCGAATAAGCATCGGATGGGCGGGAGAGCGTCAACGCATAGGTGTTGCCGCCCTCGGCTGCAGCACTCGCCAGCAAGGTTGGTGACTGGAGCGACGTCGTCACGTTCGTAAACGAGCCCGTGAGTTTTGCTGCATTCAGCCACTGGTTGGAGGAGAAGCTGAAGCCGCTGCCATACCAGCCGCGCTGCGGGGTGATCGTGAGCGTGCCGTCGAGCGTCGCATTGCCGTTCACCACCAGACGACTGAACGCACCGCTATCATTCACCGCGACTTGCAAGTGACCGGTCGAGGTCTGCAGATAGTCGCCATTCACCGTTATGCTGTTGTCAAGGCGACCGATAAGCGGCGCGACAGCACCGCTATTGGTGAAGCGGCCATCGGTACTGAGCAGATAACTGCCATTGCCGGACAAGGTTGCGCCCTGCGCGACAGTTGCGTCATACACGTCGTGATTGCCGGTCAACAACGTGACGCCGCCTGACAACTGCAGCGACAGGTTGCGTCCAAGGATATTCCCTTCATAACGGGTCGCAAAGCTTTGGTCGGGCTCCTGCGTTGAGTGACCGTTCGCATCAGGCGTCATACCGAATGTCAATTTGGTCAGGCGCAGAGTACCGTTCTCGTCAAGCTGGGCGTAGTCAGACAGGATGTCCCCTGACAGCATTGCGCCACGCATGACATTGATCTCGCCAACATAACCGTTGTTCGACATGTACATCGCTGCATGACTGCCAGCCAGGCGCCCGGTCAGATCGAACTTGCTGACGAGGGGACCCTCGATTTCGTTCAGCATCGGCGCCGCGTTATTGCCAATCGTGCGAATGTACGATCCACGATATTCATAGTCATTGCCCATCGCGTTGTTGCCAAAGTCGACACTTGCTGCGATGCCATGCTCGCCGAGAGCCTGCACGTTTCCACGCTGAGTAAACGTATGATCCTTGCCATAAGCGAACATGACGCCGCGCCCATAGGCGCCGTCGGCGTATACGCGGGTCCCAGGCGGAATTATGATCTGATTGTTTTCGCCATCGACGCGGATGCCAGCGCCCCCTGCTCCCTCCGAAAGCAGGTCGGCATGCTGGACCACAGTATTGCCGCTGCCATAGACGTGCAGCCCAAGTCCAAGCGTGGCCCTGTTGTATGTATTTGGCAGATAGACGGTGCCGTCAGCGTTACGAGCGAAGAAGGGATTGTCGTTTACGAGATTCTGGCCGTTTCCGTAGATTGAATAACCGAAGAATTTGCGCCGATCGATGCTGTAGCCGATATCCTGCAAGGCAGCGATCTCCGCCTCCATCAAAGAGGTGTAGTTACGGTACCCCTGATGGCTCATCAGGCTGTTCTTAAGCTCGATGTGCGAGGCGAAGGGTACATCGCGGCGTTGACCATGCTCGTCCATTACTCGCACCGGAACGCCTGGCATTGCGCCGGCGAGCACTTCACTCACATGCTTGCCGACGAAATACCCCTGATCGTGACGCAGGTCAAAAACGTCGTCAGCTCGCGGGTTCGCGCACACGGCGCAATAGATCGTCTGTCCAGGCTTGGCTTGTTTGCCATTGTCGTCGTACAAATGCTCTGTCCAGGCATTTATCTTTTCCGGGAAATTCGTTGATAGCGGCCCAGGGAAATCCGGGGATGGTTCATAGTCGATAGTACTGCCGATTCCGAGATCATGGCCGAGCTCATGGATCATTACCGGTGTAAGACCGATCTTTGGAGTCATCGGCAATTGCGAAGGGATGTATGCTTCAGATGAAAACCCCATCTGGCCGATTGTAACCATGGCATGCGCGCCGTATTGCAGCTCGCCCGGATCCTGACCCGTGAGTGCCGCCTGCACTTTGGTGCCGCTACCGGGGGACGTATCGAAATTGGCATATGCGGTGTTAGCGCGAATTCCACCGATGTTGACGAGGGCCGGCGACTGCCCCGGTATGACGTTGATGATCTCGGCCCAATGCCGAATCGCCGCAAGCGAATGATCTACTTCCCATTGCGGCAAATTCCGCAGCGAACGCTGCCGGCTGTCACCTTCTCCCCAATAAGGGCCATCGCCGATACCGAATATCCGAGCCCGCATGAAGGGCAGACCGTTCGAATCGCTGACATCGTAAATTTCAACGGCCCTACTGGGCGAACTCAGCAACGCGTTAACCGCAAGTATGATGGTCGTAACTGTCTTCGTCTTCATACTACACTTTCTATTCGAGGCATTGACTGCGGGCGTGCTTTGCCATCCAGCTTCGCCCGCCCGTGTATGCAGATGCGCGAGCGAAGCGCGGCCGTATTGGTCAGACATCGGCCGCGCACCTTCGCGGCCATAACCTGACGGCAGCACGTCAATACGAAAGGAAGGCTATTTCCCTGGGTTGGCCTCGATGAAACCAAGTCCACTCATGGAGGTGGGTCCCCATAGCTGGTGACTTGATTTCAACTTCCTGGAGTTCAAACTCTGGCGAGTCACGCTTTCCATTTGCGTCCCGCCGAGACGCGGCTCGCCTGACCGAATATGACCGCTTGATGCCTGCCGCGCCGCGGCGATGTCGATCGAATTCACGGTACCGTCAACAATGCGACCCCCTATTGTCTTTTGATCGCACGAAGATCCTGCATTCTGCAGCGGACCAATCCCGACAAGGCGGCGACTGCGCGCAACTAACAAGCAGCAGAGCAAAAGCCGGGCCAAATCGCTTGATGCGTCCGCCGTGCGCAACCCGCCGAACGCAGCAACACGCGGTATGAAAAGCGGGCACTGCCTGTTCGGTGCCCGCCAATGTTGTCGCAAACGCGCCATTGCACGGAAGCACAACGACGGGCTCGCCCGACAAATTGCAGCGCGTTCCTTTATTCATGTTCGCTGGTGATTGCCGCGATCAGTTCAAGATTTGATAGGAGCTGCAGCAGACAGGCATTTTTATTGCACTCAACGCCCTGAACCTGCGTCAGGCACATGTGGAGCACCAGGGCGCGTGGCCGGCCACCTCAAGCTAGACGACGTGTAGAGAACGTGGAATGCAACGGGCGCGGCTTGGCCGGTCCAAATGTTCGGGTCAGAGATCGCGCTCGAGACGGATCGAGGATGGCCAGGCAATTTACTCGGAAGAAGCTGGAGCCGGTCCTCGTTGCGACAGACCAACGCTTGACCGGCCGCGCCGTGTTGGGCGCAACGATCGGCAATATTGTCGAATTTTACGACTTCGGGACCTATAGCTTTTTCGCTATCCAGATCGGTCAGGCGTTCTTCCCGGCAAGCGACCCGTTCGCCAGCCTCATGCTGTCGCTCGCAACCTTCGGCGCTGGTTTTGTGACCAGACCGATCGGGGCCATCGTGCTCGGCTCGTACTCGGATCGGGCCGGCCGCCGGCCCGCCATGACCGCGAGCTTTGCAATGATGAGCGCCGCGATCCTTGTGTTGGCGGTCACGCCTTCGTACGAGACAATCGGAATTGCCGCTCCGCTACTGGTCATTTTCGCACGTTTGGTGCAGGGCTTCGCACTGGGCGGCGAAGTTGGTCCGACGACCGCCTATTTGATGGAAGCGGCCCCGGCCGAACGGCGCGGCCTTGCGGTCTCGTTCCAGCCTGCCAGCCAACAGATTGCTGCGACGGCCGGGGCGCTCGTGGGAGAAATACTCTCGCTTACCCTGACAAGCGAGGCACTCAGTGCTTACGGATGGCGGATCGCGCTTTTTCTCGGCGCCGCTGCGGTGCCGTTCGGGCTCTGGTTGCGGAGCGCCCTGCCCGAAACGTTGCACCGGTCCGACGCGCCGGCTCCCGGCGTTCAGCCCGCAAGGAGGCAGCCTGCCGCCCGCCGCATCATGGGCCTGGGATTTGTCATTTTGGCCAGTTGCACGATCATCACCTACGTCACGGGATATATGACGACTTATGCGTTGAACACCTTGCAGGTTTCCGCGCCTCTCGCCTTTGCTGCCACACTCATCAGTAATACGGTAGGAATTGCCGCCGCACTGCTGGGCGGCTGGCTAGCAGACCGCGCGGGCCGCCGGCACATCATGATTTGGCCGCAGATCGCTGCGTTGCTGATGACCTATCCAGTGTTCTTCTGGATCTCGGAGAGCCGCAGTGCTCTCGCACTTCTCGGAGGCCTCGGCGCGCTCACCCTGATCGGAACGATTCCATATAGCGCCTTCTATGTGAGCATGGCCGAGGGTTTGCCCAAGAACATTCGTGGCGGCGCCTTCGCGACGATCTACGCTTTCGCCATAGCGATCTTCGGAGGTACAGCTCAACCCATCGTCACCTGGCTGATCCACCTGACCGGGAGCGCGCTGGCGCCGGCCTGGTACATGCTTGTCGCGAGCGCGGCCGGGCTCTGTGCCATGCTCATGATTCCCGAGACTGTGCCGCTCAAGATTCGGAACGCTGCGCTCAGGTAAAGTCGGTCATAGCACAGCGCTGGACAATTTGGTTGCGGGTCTCTTCCACCTGATGTCGCGCGCTCGCGCCGGTCAGCAAGAATGCAGGTCTCCGCCTTTGACGTGGTCGTTCGCGCGGGCCATCGAGAGCACGGACGGCACAGATGGCCCCGAGAGCAAGCACCCGGGATTGCGTCGATGGTCATTGGCTTCATCAGACTGTCGGGCGCTCGCAGCGGTGAACACGACGCGATCGACGGAGTGCCCGGAGCTGAGAAGCAAGGACGTCCGGCCTGTCCGAAGTACCAAAGCCTAGGTTCGAAACGCGATTCTCAGCGCGCTCAAAGATGGTGCTGGTAAGGTAGATTTCGCCGAGAATCTTCGGTTACATGTCTCGACGCCTGCCCTGTGCCTGGTTCATTGATAGGATCGTGTGATCAGAGGTTACGGCCCGCGGCTAGCCACGGCAGCTAGCCAAAACTCGGTTCCGGCTCACCTCCTAATCGCATCGCATGTCCTTCCAAGAGCTTCCAGCAAAAGGAGCTCGAGGGCATTCGCGAGGGCGGCCGCTTTCAGTCCAGACGGGGTAAGGCGTGACGGTAGCAGGGCAATCGACCGGCCACCTAGCCACGCTTCAGGCTGCCGATCACCTATGGTCGATCCTGGTCTCGGGGACATGGCGGGCATCTAAATACCCCTCGGCCCACTTCTGGGCCTCTTCGTCGCTATGGCTGGTGAGTTCATAGATAGCCCGCGCGGCTCGTGCCGCATCGACCGAGAACGCCACGTGCAATCAAAGTCCTTTGACCATTCTTGTTCATTGGATCGATCGGCAGGACATTCAAACTGGCTTGGAATTTCAAGGAATGATGGATGCAACCAACGTCTCGCGAGACTGCTCGCTCAATCCGATGAGCAGATTCACATAGTACAATTGACTTGCATGCCGATGGCGAGCCTAATTGATCGGTTGCAAGGCTTATAGAGAGAACCAGTGAATTGGAACGCCTGCGCAGGCCAGATTTATCGTTCGAATGGGGAGCTCTGGCTGGATGGTTTATGATCGAGAACGCAAGGGACCAGCTTTGATAAAGGACAGCCGCCTGGACGAGAACTGACAAGGGAACAGGCTGAACACATAGAGAGCCTGACGAATACTCGGGGCAACGACCAAGTTTAGTGCTTCGTTGTCCTGGTGCTCGGTTGGCGCCCGCAATCTAGTAAGGGTCAAATCCTTGAGCCTCGATTGGGCAAACGCAGTCCCGATTCTCGTGATCGCTGTCGGCCTCGCGCTGGTGCTTGTCGGCCTCATCGGCATCATGCGGCGCCGAGGTCCCGAGGGACGCCAAGCAGCGCAAGCAAAAGAAGATGTGTCCGGATCCAGCGAGCCGCCAAAATCCCCGAGCGCCAAAAAGCGGCACAAGAAAGCGCGGCCTGCTGAAAAATCTCCCCCCGAAGGACCTGGAGGCTCGGCCAGCCAATGAAGAAGAAAACTGAATGGCACAAACCATCTAAGCTCTGCACCGAGACCGCCCCGAAAAGATAGGACTTTACAGCTGCTATCGCTGCAATGCTCACGACGCTAGCTTGACTGCACGGACGAGTTCGCATTCGCATACAGCAGGATTCGCCAGGACGCCTGAAGGCAGGACGCGTCGTAAAATCCGCATTGGCCTCATCTGCGAACCCGCCGCACTCAAGCCGACCAGATATCAATGGCGACGCCTAGTAGTGTATTTACGACACGGTGCCGTCGTGGTGTAAGAAAGTGTTGTGCAAAACGGTTCTCATCTCGCCCTGGAGCGATGCTCGGTGAATGACGCCAGATCGAGAATTTTCTTCATGGCTCGAATCCTCACGACGCGGAAGCGTTGAAGCCAGCTTGCACCGCATCTGACAAGCCAATAAGGCCGCCGCCTAAACTGGGCATTTCGCATTGCTCGCACAGCAGCCGAATTTTTCTTCAACGAAGGCATTTGCCGAGAATATCGGGCTGGGCGTCGTCTAAGAACGTACAGGGACAGAAGTGCGCCTCATGTCCGATCCTGCTTGGAGCAAGCTCGCAGGCCGTGTCGGCCGGAGTCCCGGCCCCCCCCCGGGGGGGGTCCCGTTAGCCATCCCGGTCACTTGACGGCGCCAAAACAAAACCCCGGGCCCGAACTTTTCCGCGAGCGCGATGGTCAATTTGTCCAATTGGCTCACGACGAACTCGGCGACGACTGGCAGAGCGATCAGTTGAAAGGCTGATCGAGCTGATGATCGGCGCCATCGCGTAGGATCAACCTCACTGTCCACGAAGGATAGCCAGCCCGAACCAGAACGGTCCGATGATGAGTGGAACGAGGCCGATATGGGGAGATCCGCGCCCAGCTCGAAATGATAGCTGCCGAATGGAATCCCGTAGCAGTGCCAAGGCGTTCCATCGTGAACGCAATCGCGCTGCGCAAAGCAACAGGATTGAGGCTCGGCAAGAGCGGCATGGATCAGCGCGCAGGCGACGAAGTTTGCCGCGAGCGGACTTGGATTTCCGTTGAGAGAATGTGACTGCGCGTGCCGGAGCTCGCTTGTCATCAAGTTCGTCGCCGGCACTACTTCATCATCTCTTCGACCTCTGTGCGAAAAGCTTGACGCGAATTGTCCCGCGAATAGAACATGTGGCCGCCGGGAAAAACGACAAGTTTGACGCGCGGAGCCGAGGCAAATGGCGGCAACTGATCGAGCAGGATTTGTGTTTCGAAATACGGCGTGACGAGGTCAAACAGGCCGTGTCCGACGAGCAATTTCATCTTCCGATCCGTTGCCAGGATTTGGCGTAGCTCCGAGAGCGACTCGGGAGGGCTGCGGCCGAAGTCCCAAGCCTGGACGACGGTGCGGTTGGATAGCTCATAGGAGCCGTCGGGCCGCCAGTTAAGCTTGCGAGTCAGGAGATCGACAGTGGCACTGGTCAGAGGCGCCAGCAGTGTATCGCTCGAGGGATCCCCGGAGAGGTGAAGATCCGACTCCGGATATGGATCTATGCCATGCACCGAGGCGTCATAATTGCCGATTAGCTTTCCGTTCTTACGATCGAATTCACGGCGGAATTCGGCTAGGTCGAAGCGACCCGCGAGCCGGCGGCTGACCGCTTGGTCGATGCCGGTGAGCGCGGCAGCCTTGTCGGCCAGACGCATAGTTGCTTCCTTGTCCGCCTGGCCCTTGATGAGGTCTACCAGATACTCGCCGCGTGCATAAGCTTCCACATCGGCGAGATCGGCTCGCTTTACCGGACCCTCTGCTTCACGCAGGGTAGCGACATAGCTCGGCAGTCTTGCGACGTATTGCAGCACGCTCGTGCGGGCAAACTGGCTGGAGTCGAATCTTGGCGAGACCATGATCAGGCCCTTGACGCCTATGCCCTGCCGCATCTGCAACTCGTGCACCACCTTTGGCCCGCGAATGCCTCCATAGCTTTCACCTACGATGTATTTCGGCGACAACAGCCGGTCATGCTTTTCGAGCCAACGGCGGACCACCAGCGCGAGCGAGTTGACGTCGCCCTCAACGGAGAAGAACCGCTTGCGCGCGTCATCGCTGGTCCCCACGAAACGGCTGTAGCCGGTGCCTACCGGGTCGAGAAACACCAGATCGGTGAAATCGAGCCACGTTTCCGCGTTTGGCCTCGCCTCCGGAAATGTCGATGGCGTGACCTCGTCAGCATTGATCGGCAGCCGCCACGGTCCCGCATTGCCGAGCTGCAGCCAGGCCGATGATGAGCCCGGTCCGCCGTTGAAAAAGAATGTTACCGGGCGCATGCCGCGAGCGGTGCCGTCGAGCTGATAGGAGGTATAGACAATGTCAGCCTGCGGCTCGCCCTTGTCGTCGAACAGGCGGATGGAGCCGGCGGTCGCGACGAAAGCAAGCGTCCGTCCAGGGAGCTCAAGCGTATGCCTGGTGCTGCAGTCCGGCGGCAGGCGATGCGGCTCAGCAGCAGACGGCATACTCGGCGTTTGGCCGCCATCAGTCTTTTGGCCGGACGGCATCGTGACCTGGGCCGGCCGCGGCAGATCGTCGGCTTCCGCGTTCCCCATTACGCAGGCAAACAGAATCAGTGCAAGAGAAGAACGGTACAGAGCGATCAGCTGCATCGGGTTTTCCTGGTCCGGCGCACACCTTGGTACGCGAGACGTGCTGTCAAAACTGACTTACCAGTAACTCGTACCGGGGAACTACAAACCTACTGGATCCGGTAGTGGCGACCACCGTACCGCGAGTCGCGATGGGAATTCCCGAGACGACGTGACGGCTCGAACGTCCCGTTCTGTCCAGCTTTGGCCACCAGATTCGCTGGCCGGGTTGGCAATGGCTTGGTTCGTCTCACTTGCAGACATTCCGTAACCGGCATTCTTAGACCGGCAGACGCGCGGGCCGAGCATCCGCCTTGCCTATGTCTGACAAGCGCAGGGGGTCAGATCGACCACGACGTCGGTTGTAGAGATGACGCCTCTGCGATGCGTAATCGCCAGCACGGTCACATCTTCCGCTAGGCTACGAATATGGTCCATGATGTCGCGCTCGGTTCGCTCGTCAAGGGCGGAGCTGGCCTCGTCGAGAAGAAGGATCGCGGGCTCGCCATAGAGCGCACGGGCAATAGCAATACGCTGGCGCTCCCCGCCTGAAAGCTTCAAACCGCGTTCTCCAACGGTTGTTTCAAATCCTTCCGGCTGCGTCTCGATGAAAGAAAGAATAGCGGCTTTTTCCGACGCGGCACGAAGGCGCACCTGATCGCGGGGCCGACCTAGCAGAATGTTGTCGGCCAGCGACTCATTGAGCAACATCACGTCCTGCGGCACGACAGCAACTGCAGCATACCAATGCGTGCGATCGATACCCGTGATATCGGTTCCATCGACCAGAATACGGCCGCAGTCTGGCTCGATTGATTTCAGGACGAGCCTAAAGATTGTCGACTTCCCCGATCCCGTTTCGCCGACCAAAAAGGTAATCCCGCCGCGTCCAGCCAAAAACGAGACGTTCGTAACGCCACGACCATTTTCGTAGGCATAACCAACGTCCTCGAAAGATAGTTGGCCGGCGGAGGGCGTGAAATCATGAGTATGGGACGTTCGCCGCTCTTCTGGTGCGCCCCACAGTCTGGTGAGAGGAATGAGGTCGGCGCGCGACCTCGATGCGTCCGAGATCGCGCGCGCGACCATCTCGAAGGGCATACTGAGTTGGAGTATAAGCGTGTTGAACAGCACAATGTCGCCGATCGTGACCATGCCAGCCTGGTAGTCAGGAACCAGAAGGAGAAGAGTGACGGCAAATTGTAGCGCGACGGCTAAGCCGAGCACGGCGATGTAGGGCAGTCGTTGAAGCACGTAGGCTCGACAGTTATCCCGCACCTCCCGCGCTTTCACCGTAAAGCGCTGGCTCATCCAGGCATGACTGCCAAAATGGCGCAACGTGTCCATGGCATTCATGACATTGCCGACGAAACGCGCATTCTCTTGTCCGGCGTCGACGGCCCGGTCCAGAAATACGCGCGCCCGACGCGTCGAACTCCAGGTCAATGTAATCGCGGCAGCCCCATAGGCGACGACGATTGCGGCGATCTGAATATTGACAAGCGCACCTAGAGTAGCGATCGTAAGCAAAAGCTGCGTTGCAGCAGGGAAGAAGATCGTAGTTCCAAGCTGGACCATCGTGATCAACGCGCTGCGGCCGCGCGCGGCCGCACTCTGTATTTCCACGGGATTGTGCTCAAGGAAAAAGGCTGCGGTTTTTCTCAGGATTCGATCGAAAAAGCGAGTTGCAGCGATGAAGCCTAGGTTTTCTGCTGTCATAAAGGAAAGATACTGCAGCATACGCTGAAATGCGGAAGCAATGCCAAGCAGGACCGCATAGCCAGCGAGTCCCCAGGCGAGCACCGACGCGCCTTCACTCCGCGGCAGACGATCAATCAGAGACGAAAATACATAGGGGGCTACGACGCTGCTCACGCTTGAGATCAGCACCACCGTGGCAACGACGAGAAGCAGGCACCGATCGGACCGCCAGTACGCATGCAAGATTTCGGAAATCGGCGACAACGCTGTGTACTTTGACATATCTGCGACACATCGAGGGAACGGCGCGCTTTGCTTTGCGCAGAGAGCGGCATGGCCTTGTCGCACGGTCTAGATTTCAAACGAACTCGCGTAAAGATGCTCGATGGCTGGCTCACCGAAATTTGCTATCGCTAACCGCCAGTGGGCTTCAAATGAGCTCTGTCCAGCGCTGTCATGCAACCCCGCCAGTCTTGGTAGGTTGTCGCCCGGCGTCTCACATGAAATACGTCGTGTTGTGGCCGACAACTGACGCGCCACACTATCCGGCTTCTTACTGAAGCATAGGATGCCGAGACGACAAGAACCCGCTCCGTAAGTAACACGACATGAAGTGTGCAACTGCAGACACACGCAAACGGCCCGCGTCCGATGCAACTGAACTTCCTCTACCGGTTCTGCCGCCCCCTACTATTAAGACACCAAAGGAACCTCTACCTAACGATAGTGCCACGGAGGGCTGGCTTTAAGATTGATTGCATTATTCTTCACGCTCTGTTGCCGCCCCTCACGCGAGGGGCGGCTCGAGTTTGTATCAAGAACAATGCTCAAGGCTACTCTGAGAATAGGTGATCTGAAAACCTTCGATCCTGCCGTCAGAGACTGCTCAATAGCAATTGGTGAAAGCTACATCCGGCCATTCCAGCATAAGAGCCTTGAGAGCTTGTTGCTAAAGAACTCCGACCAATGGTTCTTCGTCATACGGGAGCGTCAACGAGTAGCAGACGAGTTCGGCACCAACCCCATCGCCACAGCTAACGCTTCTGCGGATCAGCTTCGTCAGCGCTACCAACAATGCATGCACTGGCCGCTCGATTTTGTCGTGATCGAGGCCGCCCGCCGAGGTCCGCGCCTGCAGGTACGAGCTGGCCATATCGGCAGCCTGCCGATCTACTTCCACGTGGAGGAACGCACCCGAACGGTTACACTATCCTGGGATTTCGTCGATTTTTTGGGTACATCGCGAGCGATTGATGCAGAGATCATAGCTCATCACCTGTCGATGAGAACGTTTTACTCTGCGCGGCAGCCCTGCGCGGGGATTAACTTACTGACTGCCGGCGCAACCTTGTACGTCGACATGTCGGAAACTTCTTTTGAGTACGGCTCATTAGATCCGTTCACTAGCACTACTTTGGCAGATTGTTGATTTGGTCGCGTTTTATAGGATTCCCGAATCGACTTTTCAATGATTCATGGGTGGTCGGCTCTTGGAGGGCTGACCATGCCGGGATGGGAAGACGAACTCGA
>NZ_JADYVV010000209.1:0-440 GCF_020194035.1 Bradyrhizobium sp. BRP56 | reverse complement strand
CAATAGCTTTAATGATTGTTCCACATATTAAAACAAACGATGACTTTGCATATAGAACTTCACATTTCTAAATCACCACAATTAATAAACAACTCTGTCTTTATAATAGCCGCTCGCAAATTAGCATAATTAAAAACAGCAGTAAGATGATTTGCAATTAAAAACCATCCTACTGCTATTATTTTAGTCATTATATCCTAATATCATTATGCATGTTCCTAAATATTTTGTTTCGCTTAAAATCTAAGCAACTCCGTAAACATGCTAAGACTTACCGCTAGACTGCCTACAACCACGCTTCAGAAACGATATTTATTCTAGTACAAACCTTTTAAAGCATTGCTTGTATCAATATAAATATTTTTAACTTGTTGATAGTTACTTAACGCACCTTTATAAGTTTCTCGTCCGATACCTGATTTTTTATAACCACCAAATGG
>NZ_JADYVV010000208.1:0-442 GCF_020194035.1 Bradyrhizobium sp. BRP56 | reverse complement strand
CGCCTGATCGACGCCGAACCGGCCGGCCGCCCGCTGGCCGATGAGGCCATTGCCGGCCTGCTGTCACGCCAGGGGGTGAACATTGCCCGCCGAACCGTCGCAAAATACCGAGAACAACTGGATATCGCCCCTGCCCGCGAACGGCGCCGGCTCAGCGCCAGGCAACCCCAGCTGGCCCGGGTGGGCTGAAAAGGATGTTGGACATGAACAAGCTCACGGTCCTGCTGGTCGATGACCACGAGGGCTTCATCAACGCGGCGATGCGCCATTTCCGCAAGATCGACTGGCTGCAGATCGTCGGCAGTGCCGGCAACGGCCTGGAAGCGATCGAGCGCTCGGAAACGCTGCGCCCGCAGGTGGTGCTGATGGACCTGGCGATGCCGGAAATGGGCGGCCTGCAGGCCACCCGCCTGATCAAGTCGCAGGACGATGCACCGTACAT
>NZ_JADYVV010000207.1:0-443 GCF_020194035.1 Bradyrhizobium sp. BRP56 | reverse complement strand
CCATCGGCAGGATGCGCCGCTTTATTCCCCGCAAGACGGATCTCGTAACCCTCTCGACCGCCAGATTCCGCCAGTTCATCGCCGCCTACAACAACACCCCGCGCAAATGCCTTGACTACCGCACGCCCGCCGAGTCCTTTGCTCAAGTGTTGCACTTCGAATGTGAATCCACCTCCTGGCTTTCGCCAGGACGACAACGAAGAGTCACATCTGCAAGATTTGCCGCGGCGTATGGATCTCTGCTTTCGTGTTTGGTCCCTGCTGATTGGTTTGATGGAATCGGTGTAGAACGAGGCGTGGCCTTTGTCAGGGAGCGCCTCGGGTCATGGAACTGAGCCTGCACGCGAACGCCACGACGACGCCGAAGACGCGCGCCTATATCCAGCGCAGCAGGAAGTCGGTTGCCGAATTGGCGACGGAACTGGGGGTCAGCGAGACCACGA
>NZ_JADYVV010000206.1:0-444 GCF_020194035.1 Bradyrhizobium sp. BRP56 | reverse complement strand
GGTCAGTTGGGGGCACTGGTTTGCACTGTTCAATATTCTGCTTTCGCTCGTCATTGGCAGCCGTTACCTGTTTATCGCCGACTGGCCGACAACGCTTGCTGGTCGCATTTATTCCTACGTAAGCATTATCGGTCATTTCAGCTTCCTGGTGTTCGCCACCTACTTGCTGATCCTCTTCCCGCTAACCTTTATCGTCGGCTCCCAGAGGCTGATGAGGTTTTTGTCCGTCATTCTGGCAACGGCGGGAATGACGCTATTACTGATCGACAGCGAAGTCTTTACTCGTTTCCATCTCCATCTTAATCCCATCGTCTGGCAGCTGGTTATCAACCCAGACGAAAATGAGATGGCGCGCGACTGGCAGCTAATGTTCATCAGTGTGCCGGTTATTTTATTGCTTGAACTGGTGTTTGCGACGTGGAGCTGGCAAAAGCTGCGCAGCCT
>NZ_JADYVV010000205.1:0-445 GCF_020194035.1 Bradyrhizobium sp. BRP56 | reverse complement strand
AACCGACCGTGGCCCACGTGTCGACCATCGTGCCTTCGTCGACGTACGCGCCGATGTTGGTGTACGACGGCATCAGCACGACGTTCTTCGCGATGAACGAGCCGCGGCGCGCGATGGCCGGCGGGACGACGCGGAAGCCGCCCGCGGCGAAGTCTTCGGCCGTGTAGTTCGCGAACTTCGACGGCACCTTGTCGTAGAACTGCGAGTAGCCGCCGGCCGGCATCGGCGCGTTGTCCTCCAGGCGGAACGACAGCAGCACGGCCTTCTTCAGCCACTGGTGGACCGTCCAGTTGCCGTCGATTTTCTCGGCGACGCGCAGGGCGCCCTTGTCGAGCTGCTCGATCGCGTGAGCGACGGCTTCGCGGACGTCGGCGGGCGCGGCCTTCGGCGACAGCTCGGCGCGGTTTTCCCAGGCGGTATCGATGATTTGCTGAAGTTGTTGCGA
>NZ_JADYVV010000204.1:0-447 GCF_020194035.1 Bradyrhizobium sp. BRP56 | reverse complement strand
CAACAACACCGAATACCGCTACAACGGCGGCTGGGAGCCCTTGAGCGTGCTGCACGAAACCGTGAGGGTGCGCGGCGGTGAACCCCGCCCCGTCGACCTGACCTTCACGCGCCACGGCCCCGTCATCTACATCGATGCCGAAAAGCACCGCGCGTATGCGGTGCGCTCCGCGTGGCTGTCGCCGGGCATGTCGCCGTATTTCGGCTCGGTCGGCTACATGCGCGCACGCACCTTCGCGCAGTTCAAGCAGTCGATGATGAACTGGGGTGCCCCCACCGAAAACCAGGTCTATGCCGACACGAAGGGCAACATCGGCTGGGTGCCGGGCGGTCTCGCCCCGATCCGTCCGAACTGGGACGGCCTGCTGCCGGTGCCCGGCGACGGCCGCTACGAATGGGCCGGTTTCTGGCGCGGCGACCAGCTGCCCAGCAGCTACAACCCCAAGTC
>NZ_JADYVV010000203.1:0-448 GCF_020194035.1 Bradyrhizobium sp. BRP56 | reverse complement strand
CTATCGTCGCCCGAACACGAGCAAGCCGGCTCCGGGTCACAAGATCTACCCGTACCTGTTGCGCGGATTGAAGATCGAGCGGCCCGACCATGCGTGGGCAATGGACATCACCTACATTCCGATGCGGCGTGGCTTCGTCTATCTCGCGGCGGTCGTCGATGTGTTCAGCCGACGGGTCCTGGCCCATCGCGTCTCGATCACAATGGAGGCGGCCTTCTGCGTCGAAGCGGTCCAGGAGGCGTTGGCGAAGCACGGCAGGCCCGCGATTTTCAACACGGACCAGGGCAGCCAGTTCACCAGCCTCGAGTTCACCGATGTGCTGCTGGACGCGAAGATCGCCATCAGCATGGATGGCAAGGGCGCCTGGCGCGACAACGTGTTTGTCGAGCGGCTCTGGCGCACGGTCAAATACGAAGAAGTTTATCTCCGCGCCTACGACAGCGTGTCC
>NZ_JADYVV010000202.1:0-448 GCF_020194035.1 Bradyrhizobium sp. BRP56 | reverse complement strand
ACCTCCACCCTGCTGCACGACGACGTGGTGGACGAATCCAGCCTGCGCCGTGGCCGCAGCACCGCCAACGCACTGTGGGGCAACGCGCCCAGCGTGCTGGTCGGCGACTTCCTGTACTCGCGCAGCTTCCAGCTGATGGTCGAGCTGGAGCGCATGCCGGTGATGCAGATCCTGGCCGACGCCACCAACCGCATCGCCGAGGGTGAAGTGCTGCAGCTGCTGCACGTGCACAACCCGGATACCGACGAAGCCGCCTACCTGCGCGTGATCGAGCGCAAGACCGCGGTGCTGTTCGCCGCCGGCACCCGCCTGGGCGCGCTGGCCAGCGGCGTGGATGAAGCGACCCAGCAGGCCCTGTTCGACTACGGCATGCACCTGGGCTACGCGTTCCAGATCGCCGACGACGTGCTGGACTACTCGGCCAACGCCGAGGAGCTGGGCAAGAACC
>NZ_JADYVV010000201.1:0-449 GCF_020194035.1 Bradyrhizobium sp. BRP56 | reverse complement strand
GCCTGGCAAACATCTACATCGCATTCTGGCTGCCGCAAAATATTTGGGTCAACTTTAAAGTCTTTGGCCTGACCGCCCTTACCTTAATCTTCACATTGTTAAGCGGTATCTATATCTACCGCCACATGCCGCAGGAAGATAAATCCTAACCAGACTGCCAGTCCCTCGGGGCTGGCGCTGTATCTCCTCTGTTCTCCTCAGGAAAATCATAGTAGCATCGCGCCTGTGATTTTCCTTTTAAGTCGGTTTTACCATGTCTACAACACATAACGTCCCTCAGGGCGATCTTGTTTTACGTACTTTAGCCATGCCCGCCGATACCAATGCCAATGGTGACATCTTTGGTGGTTGGTTAATGTCACAAATGGATATTGGCGGCGCTATTCTGGCGAAAGAAATTGCCCATGGTCGTGTAGTGACCGTGCGGGTTGAAGGAATGACTTTCTTAC
>NZ_JADYVV010000200.1:0-460 GCF_020194035.1 Bradyrhizobium sp. BRP56 | reverse complement strand
GACGCTGGACGATATTGCTCGCGAGCTAAACCCGATGGTTAGGGGGTGGATCGCTTATTATGGGCAATACACGCGCTCAGCGCTTTATCCTTTGGCCCGCTACATCAACCAGACGTTAGCTATTTGGTTGAAGCGAAAGTACAAGCGCTTCCATCACCGTTTAGGACGCGCGCGTCTCTTCCTGGAGAAGATCGCGCGTAAGAAGCGCAGGCTCTTTGTGCATTGGCAGCTCGGCGATGGCGGCAAGCTTGCCTGATGGGAGCCGGGTGAGGCGAGAGTCTCACGCCCGGTTCTGCGAGAGGCTGGAGGTGAAATCCCTCCGGCCTACTCACCCGACGGTGCCGGTGCTGGCCAAGCTTAAGACGGTTACCGGTCGGATCTGGACTTATGTTCGCGATGACCGGCCGTTTGGCGGCACGGATCCGCCGGCGGCCCTGTTCTACTACTCACGCAACCGGGC